>JBOFUF010000192.1:0-3924 GCA_051652445.1 Shewanella sp. | reverse complement strand
TGGATGTCGGCGGCGTCGTTTATTTCATTAGCGGGTATTGTGTCTTTCGTCGGTTACGACGGTAGCGTGTACCTAATGGGATGGACAGGCGGTTACGTATTACTTGCCCTGTGTATGGCGCCGTATTTACGTAAGTTTGGTAAGTTTACTGTGCCCGATTTTATCGGTGATCGTTATTACTCGCAAGCGGCACGTACTGTGGCAGTCATCTGCGCTATCTTTATTTGTTTTACTTATATTGCGGGGCAAATGCGCGGTGTGGGCGTGGTGTTCTCGCGCTTCCTCGAAGTTGAGGTCGACACCGGTGTGTATATCGGTATGGCGGTGGTGTTCTTTTATGCGGTGCTTGGTGGGATGAAAGGCATTACTTACACTCAAGTTGCCCAATATTGTGTACTAATTTTTGCCTTTATGGTGCCGGCTATTTTCATTTCAGTGATGATGACCGGCCATTTAATACCGCAAATTGGTTTTGGTGCGGAGTTACTCGATGCTGCAGGTAATAATAGCGGGGTGTATCTGTTAGATAAGCTCAATAATGTCTCGACAGAGCTGGGGTTTGCCCCTTACACCGATGGTTCTAAGAGCATGATTGACGTGTTCTGTATTACCGGTGCTCTGATGGTGGGTACTGCGGGTTTACCCCACGTCATCGTGCGTTTCTTTACTGTACCTAAAGTGAAAGATGCACGTATCACTGCGGGATGGTCGCTGGTATTTATCGCGATTATGTACACCACAGTACCTGCGTTAGCGGCGTTTTCCCGTGTCAACATGATCGAAACGATTAACGGCCCGGATTCTAAAGGTGTGGCTTATGAAGCTGCGCCAGATTGGATTAAAAACTGGGAAAAAACCGGTTTGATTAAGTGGGATGACAAAAATGCTGACGGCAAGTTGTATTATGCTGCTGGTAAGTTTGAAGATCCTGCCAGTAAAAATGAAATGAAGATCGATAACGATATCATCGTACTTGCTACGCCAGAAATTGCGAATTTACCCGCTTGGGTTATCGCGCTGGTGGCGGCGGGTGGTTTAGCAGCAGCGTTATCAACATCTGCAGGCTTGCTATTGGTAATTTCAACATCAGTTTCACACGACCTATTGAAAAAGAATCTAATGCCTAACCTTTCCGATAAAAAAGAGCTGCTTTATGCTCGTTTAGCGGCAGGTATCGGCATTGTGATTGCGGGTTACTTTGGGGTGAACCCACCAGGCTTTGTGGCGGCTGTGGTGGCATTTGCTTTTGGCTTAGCGGCTTCCTCCCTGTTCCCCGCCATTGTGATGGGGATATTCTCTAAGACAATGAATAAAGAAGGTGCGATTGCCGGCATGATAACGGGTTTACTGTTTACTGCAGGTTATATCATTTACTTCAAGTTTGTTGACCCAACGGCTAACGTTGCTGCTAACTGGTTCCTCGGTATTTCACCTGAAGGTATTGGCATGGTGGGTATGCTAATTAACTTCGGTGTCGCAGCGTTAGTAAGTCGAATGACCGCGGCAACACCATTGCATGTTCAAGAAATGGTTGAGTCGATTCGTTTCCCTAAAGGTTCGGGTGAAGCAAGCGGCCACTAATCTTACTGTGTAATGGTGAGTATCAACAAAATAGAGCGCAGCGGCGCTCTTTTTTTTATGGTTTTTAGCTTGTTTTTGGCAGAGCCGATGGGCGAGTCAATGGAATTAGTGAGTGGCTGACTTTAGTCGAATGTAGCGTAGCGGCAATGCAGGCTATAGTGATGGCATATCCCTAAAAGTCCGACCTAAAAGAAGGTATTGCCTATGAATGCCAGTGAGTTACAACCCGTAGTGCAATTTTTGCAGGGACTAGCCCCCTTCGATACCTTATCTGAAGATGTGCTCGTTCGCTGTGCGAGGGCTGTTACTGTCGGATATTACAGCAAGGCCTCTGGTTATGTTAATTTCGACCCGCAAACGCCTAAATTGTATATGGTACGCAGTGGTGCCTTTGAGGTGTGCGATCCTGACGGTGTGCTGGTGGATAGAGTGGGCGAGGGTGAGTTTTTTGGCTTTTCTACTTTGTTATCAGGAGAGAAAGTCGTTAATAAGGTGGCAATTCTTGAAGACGGTTTAGTCTATCATCTGCCCCAAGCCTTGTTTAATCACCTCAGAAGTGAGAGTCGCCAGTTCGATACATTTTTTACGCGTGCTTTTGCTAAACGTTTACGCCATGAGACCCGTTTTAAGGCAAAAGATTTAACGACGACTAGCCGTATCAGCACTTTGATGTCATCGACTCCTATTGCCATTGATGCCTACGCCAGCGTCACTCAGGCGGCGCTCCTAATGCGAAATCGCCGAGTATCGTCGTTATTGGTGACGGATAATCATAAATTGGTTGGTATTTTAACCGATAAGGATTTACGTAATCGCGTGTTAGCGGCTGGGCTGGATGGCAGCGTTGCAGTGCATCAAACCATGACGGTTTCACCTATCTCTATTTCCTCCAATGCTTTGATTTTTGAAGCAATGCTATTGATGAGCGAGCATAACATTCATCACTTACCGATTATCGATCAAGATAATGCCATCGGGATGGTCACCAGTACCGACATCTTGCGCGGCCAGGGATCGCAACCGTTATTACTGATTGGTGAGATTGAGCGGCAGCAGGATCTTGCCAATTTAATTCGTGTGAGTAAGCAAATTCCCCTTTTGTTGCAAAATCTTATCAGTGCCGATGCCAGAGCCGAAGAAATTGGCCGAGTGTTAACCTCGGTTACCGATGCGTTAACGCGGAGGTTAATCGTGCTTAATCAACTATTGCTCGGTGAACCACCGATGGCTTTTTGCTGGTTAGCATTTGGCTCGCAAGGGCGGCAAGATCAGGCTGCGTGTTCAGATCAAGATAATGGCTTGTTAGTCGCAGAAGAGATGGATGATTTTGCTAAAGGTTATTTTGATGCCTTAACCCATGCGGTGTGCGCAGGGCTTGACCAATGCGGTTATGTGTTTTGCCCTGGCAATATTATGGCGCAAAATCCTCAGTGGCGGATGTCACTCAAACAGTGGCAACAGGTATTTGAAAAATGGGTCATAACGCCTGAGCCTAAGGCGTTAATGCACGCCAGTATCTTCTTCGATATGCGATCGGTTTACGGTCCACAAACCTTGTTTGATGCACTGCAGGATAAAGTCTTAGCGCAAACCCGCGATAACGACATTTTCCTCGCGGGTATGACAGGCAATTCGCTGGTGGAGTCACCGCCGCTAGGATTTTTCCGCCAATTTGTACTCGAACGAGATGGCAGCGAAGTTAAAGGCATAGATTTGAAACATAAGGGCAATGCTTTAATCAACGATATCGCCCGTGTTTACGCCTTGTCTGCGGGCATTAAAGAGGTGAATACCGCAAAACGTATTCGAGCCTTGATGGAGGCGAATATTCTCAATCGACAAGATGCGCTCAATTTGGCCGATGCCCACGAGTTTATCGCCCATATGCGGTTATCGAACCAAGGTTATCAACATCATCTAGGGGTGGAGGTGAGTAATTATTTGCTGCCCGGGCATTTATCTTCGCTGGTTCGTCATCAGTTACGTGACGCCTTTAAAGTGGTGCATGAGGCGCAGGCGGGGATGAAAATGAAATTCATGCGAAGTTTTTGAGATGAATGCATTGCTGCTGAGAACTCAGATCAACTGGCGGGCGCTGCGTTGCCAACATCATTTATTTAAGGGGTATTATCAGTCACTGTTGCCACTGTTGACAATGCCGGTATCCGACGCTCCTTTGATGGCAATAGATTTGGAGATGACAGGACTCAATCCGCAGCAAGATCAAATTCTCAGTATTGGATTGGTGCCGATTGAGCGCGGTGAGATCCCGTTGGCACGCGCCGAACAAAAGTTAGTACAAATTCGCGGTAGTGTAGGCCAAAGCGCGACGATCCACGGCAT
>JBOFUF010000191.1:0-6559 GCA_051652445.1 Shewanella sp. | reverse complement strand
GGCTTGCAGTATGGTTTGACTAATATTTTTTCCATAGGATGACTGCCAGAATCTATTGCTATTGGGCGCAATAATCGCTTGTTCCTTAAACTCCCAAGGGGCCGATGTGCTGTAGCTTTTGCTCCAAACTTCTTCGCCACTGATCCCATGGAACAGACTCAGTTTGAATTGAAATTGTCTTATTGGTGCTTCGTCCCAAAATCCTAGGAAGGTCGGTTTTATTGGCTCAACTGAGATATCAATAATTTGCGGTTGGATAATATATTGGCTGTCGGTAATTTCACTGAGCCAGCTTGGGAGTCGATAACCACGGGTATCCACTAGATCTTGTTCAAAATCAAGCCGCTCGGTAGCATGAATATGACTAAAACTGGTTGAAGAATAATCTTCTATCGTTTTGCCTAATACCTCTGCAATGACCTCTTCAAAACCGGCAAGTTGCCCGTACCTGAGTTGAGCCCGGTCTTTGATCTGTGCTTGAGGGATTAAAATGGCGGCTTTCAATTGGCCGTTAGGGCATTGCTGTGTCGGGTCATCATTTAGATCGAGTCTTAGTGACACATATATTTTGTTTCCCTGAATGCGTTCGTTAAGGAGTTGAATGCTGATGGCTTGAGCGTTGCGGTTTATCGCAAAGTTATTTTGCGTGAGATTACCATTTGAGGTTTGTTGTTCACTGGATATTTGAATGCCAGAGCTTAATGTCGCATAGCTAACAGCTTGATTAATTGCGTCTTCTCTTGCTTGAGCTGTATTGCCATTGATAATAATCGCTTCTCCGCTGGCTTCTATCCATTCGGCTTGGGTTGGCAAAGAGAGTAAAAGGCTCAAAATGATGAGCGAAGCTGAACCGAGTATGTGCATCAATTTAATCCTTATCGCTAAGCTAATGGCGACATTACTAATCGAGCCAGTTTTCTGACTCAATAATCTAATATGCCAATAAAGCAAATTTCATGCCTGAGTACGAAAACTTTAGATAAAGTCTCCATTGGGACAGCCGATATAGCGGGTAATAGCAACATATTGTCGGACTGAGGTTAATTTTGGTCTGAAGATTGCTAGTTTTTTATTGCAGACTAAAAATCAAGTTTAGAAGGTGAGTCACTTGACTGCCAATACACCCATAGATGAGGTAAATCCAATGCTAAAGCGTGTGATTATTCCCTTAACATTGCTTCTGTTAGGTGGATGCGCGGCTAAACCCGTTACGCCTAAGCCTAGTTTAGTGGATGGCAAAGGCTTGCCGCCAACGGCAGTGATTAACCATTTAGCACAGCGGATTGTGACTGAGCTCGTCAAGCACAATGATGCCTTGCGTTCTGATCAACCTATTGTTGTTGCAACACCCGTGTTAGTGGGGGATTTGAATGGCACCAATGCGTTAGCGCAACAGTTACAGCAAGGATTAATGACATCACTTCATAGCTTTCAGTTTAATGTGGTGGATTTAAATTTAGCTGACGGCTTGAGAGTCACATCGGATGGGGATTTTATTTTGACGAGAGATTGGCAAAAACTGTCGACAAATCTACCAGTTGAGCATCTTGTCGTCTCGACCATGAGCGTAGTAACCAATGGTATGGCGATCAATACTCGGATTGTGAGCATAAGTAACAATCGTGTGGTTTCGGCATCTCAAACTTTTGTGACTCAAAAAGAGTTAGCTAACTATATGCAGCCTTCGGAACAAATCGTTTCACAAAATGGTATTTTATATCGTCAGGCTAGCCCTGGCATGAATGAAGTGCGTGTCTTAGGGGATGGAAAATGAAACGCTACCTTTTATTACTTATCACGGGGCTAATGTTATCAGGCTGTGTTGTTAAAGATAAGTATGTTCAATGGGAAGATGTGCCGCCGCCAAGCTTTCCTAAGTTAACCGCCATTGGATATGCGCCCTTAGCGACACAACCTGCGAAGGAGCAATCACAAAGAGTACTGATGGCGATGCAGGCATCAAAAATTGTGGCTTATCGTGAATTGGCTGAACAAGTTTACGGCCAAAAAATAACGGCAAATAGCAGTGTCAGTGATTGGATGTTGACGGATGATAATGTTAAATCGTCAGTTTCTGGCGTGATCCGTGGTGCGCGAGTGGTGAAGAGTTACCCCGCTGGTGAGCATTATGTCACTGAGTTAGAACTTGATTTTTCTCAGGTTTGGGCGCTTTATCAGCAACAGAGTCGTCCACAACGAGTGAAGGATGTGACGTATTTCTAACATTATTGAATGATTTCAATAGCACATTGAGCCGCGTATTGACGCAGCTTTTTTTGCAAGACATCAAGGGTTAATCAAAGCTTAGAAAGATAAATGCTAAATAATATATTGGTTAAGCTTTTAAATTATTGCCTAAAGTTGAGATCGTTGAGGTCTTGCCTTTATCGTTATACGTGAGGCTAGAGGCGTTCCTACTGGCTTGTAAAGCTTGAGCAAAGCGATTTAAACTCGCTAAATTCATCTCAATTAAACTGGCATTTTGTTGGTTTAATTCTTTACATTCAGTTAATGCGTCTTCGATAACGGCCATTTTATCCACAAGTGCGACTTGCTGCGTGAGCAGCGATTTATCACTGTGGCTTGATAGCATGTCATCATTAGTTTTGAGTTCTTGCAGGCATTGCGATTTTTCATTAGCAAGGGATAGCAGTAAATCGGCGTTTTGGTCAATCAAAGCGCCTTTTTCCTTGAGTATGATTTGCTTAATAACAGCCAAAAGGGCGTGTTGTCTATCTACCAGTTTAGCGACCTCAGTCATAGTTACTCTTTATTCAAATCATTAAGTTCGGCTTCAAAACTTGCAATATTGGCAGCTAACTTTTCAGGATCAATTTTATAGCGACCTTCGGCAATAGCCTGTTTTATTTCGGCTACTTTCTTTTGATCAACTTCAGGAAGGCTCGCCATTTTAGTTTGAGCGCCTTGAAGTTGTTGTGCTTGCGCGGTAATCACCACTGAATCACTTCTTTGTGGTGTTGTCGATTTGGTGTCAACTTGAGTTGATGGATCGCTGCTCGTTTTAGTTGCACCTGAACGAACTTGCGCAGTCATCGCAGTGTTGAGTTTGCTAATATCAATTGCCATTTTAGGCTCCAGCGTCGTGTGTACGGGATTGCTTAACTGGGGTATCGGCAGCTTACAAAAAAGCTTTAGATTATTTTACATTCTTACTTCAACTTCGCCAATGCCTGTGACTATAGCATCTAGTTCTTTGTTTGAACTGCTATTTTTGACTCTGATCCGATCGCCTTTATTACCATCTTGTAGAGCTTCACCGTCAGTTTTAAGTTCAAAAGAGTTAGAACGAATGTAGATTGATACTGAATCATGTTTACAAACGAAGCATAAGTTATGACTTAATATAGGGTAATTCTTTGATACTCTTCGCTTTACTCGTACGCCTGTCAATTTACTTGGGTCATTAAACTCTGCTCCTCGTAAACTATTTTGCTCAATGTAACGGATTTCTATTTGGCTAGGGGATATGAGTGCGCCGGGCGCTAAAATTTCTGTTGAAACAACGACAGGAAACAAAATTTCCACCCGGACTGAGATATAGATTTGCCAAGGGTACGCTAAGTCTGGTGTATCACAGCTGATTTTTAGGGTGTTATTGCGGCTAACTTCCCTATTGCTAGCCAATTCAACCTTAATCGGAGACAAACACTGTGATGGTAGCATTCTGGCCTCAACCATCTGCGGCGAAATATCTACTTTGGCATTCGCCGGTACTGATATTTTTTCTAGAATAAGCGCTTTAGCTAATTCTGAGATTGCCGATACCGTAGGGACAATAGACTGTGCTCTCGCAAAAGCGGGCATGAAGAGAACGAAAAGACTAAAAAAACAAACGATATTTACTTTCATAATGAAGAGACTCGCTTCTAACGCCAGAATACACCTATACTTTTATCAAGTTCGAAGCTGATTTTTGTAAAAAAATTTATCACTGTCAGAAGATTGACTCAGTTCAACTATGTTTATCGATATCTAAGGCGTAAGCAATTAATATGCCTATACTCAAACGAGTCATAGGGCCGTACATAAACAGAACAACAAGGCAGAGTTATGTCGAGTATTCTTGATTCAGTCAACAAGCGAACCCAACTCGTTGGTCAAAACCGTTTAGAGTTGCTGCTGTTTAAATTAAACGGCCGTCAACGATTTGGAATAAATGTGTTTAAGGTGAAAGAAGTGTTGCAGTGTCCACCACTGACGACTTTACCTAAACTTAATCCTTACGTAAAAGGTGTTGCGCACATTCGCGGAAAAACCATTTCAGTGATTGATTTGAGTGCGGCTACCGGCGGTAGACCTTTAGCCAGCACTGAAAACTGTTTTGTTATTATTTCTGAATATAACCGCAGTGTTCAAGGCTTCTTGGTCAGTTCAGTTGAGCGGATCATCAATATGAATTGGGAAGCGATTATGCCGCCACCTCAAGGTGCGGGCCGGTATTCTTACTTGACTGCTGTCACCGAGATAGAAGGCGAATTAGTTGAAATTCTGGACGTAGAAAAAATTCTAGATGAGATTTCACCGGTTAAAACGGCTATCAGCGAAGAAGCGAATGAAAAACTGACGCTGGATAGAACCCAGCATTACCATATTATGGTGATTGATGATTCTGCGGTGGCGCGTAAACAGATTATTCGTTCACTCGAGTCATTGAATTTACAAATTGATACCGCTAAAGATGGCCGTGAAGCACTGGAAAAGCTTAAAGCGATTGCGAAAGAAATGGACAATGTTGCCGATGAAATCCCTCTCATTATCTCAGATATCGAGATGCCTGAAATGGATGGTTATACCTTGACCGCTGAAATTCGAGACGATCCTAAACTCAAGCATATTAAAGTGGTATTGCACACTTCATTAAGTGGCGTATTTAATCAGGCAATGGTTCAAAAAGTGGGTGCTAATGACTTTATCGCTAAGTTTAATCCCGATGAACTCGCGGCTGCAGTGAATAAGCATTTAAGTTTGTAGCAACGGTAGTTAGTGCCTAGAGACGCTATATCTAGACTTTATAACATGATGGTTTTGCACTGATTTTGGTGCTGGCTATAGGATTTAGGATGTGAATGTGTCAAATAAATCACTCGCTGAGGCTGAATATAATCAATTTAGGTTGTTCTTAGAGCAACATAGCGGCATTGTTCTGGGCGAAAATAAGCAATACCTTGTGAGTAGTCGTCTTGCTCCTTTGATGGGGAAGTATAATCTGCCATCCTTATCTGATGTGGTTAAGCATTCGATGAAGCCAACGGAGCGTGCGCTTCGGACTGAGGTTATCGATGCAATGACGACTAATGAAACCTTATGGTTCCGTGATCGTTATCCGTTTGAGTTGTTGAACAACGTTTTGTTACCTGAATACAGTCGCTTGGGGCGACCACTTAAAATTTGGTCCGCTGCGTGTTCATCAGGTCAAGAACCCTATTCGCTGGCAATGACGATTCTTGAGTATCAACAGAAGAAGCCCGGTGCTCTGGCTGGCAACGCTTCTATTCAAGCCACCGATTTATCCCCTTCTATGTTAGAACGCTGTAAAAATGCTGAGTACGATAGTTTGGCATTAGCACGTGGTTTATCTGAAGAGCGTAAGCGTCAGTTTTTTGATAATTTACCCTCAGGTAATATGAAGTTAAAGGATAGCGTTAAACGCCTGGTGAATTTTAGAGCGCATAATTTGCTCGAAAGTTATAGCTTACTCGGCAAGTTTGATATCATTTTTTGTCGTAATGTGCTCATTTATTTTGGACCAGAGGCAAAGGCAAAAATCTTGCGGCAATTTGCTGCCGCGCTTAATCCAAAAGGGATTTTATTTCTCGGTGCATCCGAATCTATTGCTGGTTTAACGGACGAGTTTGATATGGTCCGATGTAATCCTGGGATTTATTATCAGAAAAAGACCTAAGTCAGCTGCTTTAAAGAGAATTACCGACATCAGTCGGTAATTTTTTACCTATAAGTTGTCCACTCCTATGGTTATTCACATTATCCTTCTATGTTGGCACACGAATTGCTTTGCTTGTGAGAGTCACACGAGGAGGCAATTTTATGGCGATTAATTTTGATAATGCACTGGGTGTGCATCAATACACTCTCGGTATTAGAGCGCAGCGAGCTGAAGTCATTTCGAGCAATATCGCTAATGCTGATACGCCACATTATAAAGCCCGCGATGTTGATTTTTCTGCGGCGATGCAAGCCGCCCGTGGCCAACAACAACGTAATAGTCTTGAAATGCAAGCGTCAGACAAGCATTTTGGTCTTGCGGACCTGGCAGGGCAAGCTGTTAAGTTTCGGGTTCCAAATCAACCTGATACGGGTGACGGCAATACTGTTGACATCCAACAGGAGCAATCGGCATTCATGCAAAATGCCCTTGAATATCAAATGTCATTAGGCATTTTAGAGCGTAAGTTTAGTGGCATGAAGAAAGCGTTGAGAGGGGATTAATCATGAGTTTATTTAGCATTTTTGATGTTGCAGGCTCGGGTATGGCGGCTCAATCGGTCAGGCTAAACACCACCGCGAGCAACATCGCTAA
>JBOFUF010000190.1:0-10807 GCA_051652445.1 Shewanella sp. | reverse complement strand
TAATGGCAGTCCAGTCCATGGCATAGCTTGGGTTTTAGTGCCATCTGGCGTAGTAATGAGCGGCCAAATAGCTTCAAACTGAGGCCAGAGTACTTCGTGGGTCATGGCATTATTCGATGCGCCACCGAGCCAAGGCACTGCGAACATGCGGGCATAAAATAGTGCCCCGAAAAAAGCCCCGAAAAACATAACTTCCGAAAAAATAAACCAGCTCATACATTGGCGAAACGATCGATCCATTTGGCTAGAATAGAGCCCTGCCATCGACTCTTGGATCACGGTTCTAAACCAACCTACCAGCATGAATAGGATCACAGCTATTCCAACCAGCAGCACATAACCGCCACCGGATGCACCTGATTTTAACTGTTGCACGAAAAGGCCTGCACCAGAGGCGATTAAGAACAAGCCAATGGCGCCTACAATAGGCCAGGCACTTTGGGATGGAACGTAGTAAGTTTGATGTTTCGTTGTCATTTTGCAGCTCCTTGCTCTATGGCAGACGCTAACTGCTTGTCGGTAATGTCGTAGAGAGTGTATGCGAGGGTCAGGGTTTGGATGGACTCAGGTAACTGAGGATCCACATAGAAAATAAGCGGCAACTCAGCGCTGGTGGACGCCGCTAAGGGTTGTTGATTAAAGCAAAAACATTCTGTTTTATTAAAATAGGCCGCACCTTGTCCGGGCGAAACCGAGGGGATAGCTTGGCCCACGGTTGCTTTGGTAGACATATTATGTGCCAAATATGCCGTATGGATTAACTCGCCAGGGTGAACGTCGAGCCGTTTGGTTTGTGGCGTAAATGTCCACTGCATACCCGTTTGTACCTGAGAAATAAATTCTACCGTCACGATGCGGCTAGTATCGACGGTGATCGCTTGATAGCTACTGGCAGTATTGGATGGCTTACCATTGATACCGAGTTGCTCGCATAGCACATCGTAGAGCGGCACCAGCGCGAATCCAAAGCCAAACATACCGATACAACCTAGAACCAATAGGGTGATTAGTTTGCGATTTGACTTGGGATTATCTCGCAGCGGATGGCT
Organism: Shewanella sp.; assembly: GCA_051652445.1. Classification (GTDB taxonomy): domain Bacteria; phylum Pseudomonadota; class Gammaproteobacteria; order Enterobacterales; family Shewanellaceae; genus Shewanella. The sequence goes on along the minus strand of JBOFUF010000190.1, from coordinate 9,758 downwards.
GGCCATTTCATTTCACCTCGGGTGGTGTGGTGAAGGAGTGATAGGGCGCCGGGCTTGGCAGCGTCCATTCTAAACCTTCAGAACCTTCCCAAGGTTTAGCGGGCGCTTTCTCGCCGCCACGGATGCACTTAATTACTAATACTAAGAAAATCAATTGCGATAAGCCGAAGGCGAACCCACCAATCGAGACGATTTGATTAACATCGGCAAATTGAATCGAGTAATCAGGGATACGCCTTGGCATTCCAGCCAGCCCAAGGAAATGCATTGGGAAAAACAGCACATTGACGGAAATTACCGAGCACCAGAAATGCCATTGTCCCAGCCGTTCGTTGTACATGTGCCCCGTCCACTTAGGGAGCCAGTAATAGGCCGCCGCCATGATGGAGAAAATCGCACCCGTTACCAGTACATAATGGAAATGCGCGACCACAAAATACGTATCGTGGTACTGGAAGTCGGCAGGCGTAATGGCCAGCATTAATCCCGAAAAACCGCCAATAGTGAACAGTATGATAAAGGCGACAGCAAACAGCATCGGCGTTTCGAAACTGAGTGAGCCGCGCCACATAGTGGCGACCCAGTTAAACACTTTTACCCCAGTCGGTACTGCAATCAGCATGGTGCAATACATAAAAAACAGCTCAGCAAACACGGGCATGCCTGTGGTGAACATGTGGTGCGCCCACACGAGGAACGACAAAATAGCAATGCTAGCGGTGGCGTAAACCATAGAGGCATAGCCAAATAGCGGTTTGCGACTAAAAGCGGGCACGATGGCGGAAATAATGCCAAAAGATGGCAAAATCATGATGTAGACCTCAGGATGGCCGAAGAACCAGAAAATATGCTGGAACATCACAGGATCGCCGCCGCCCGCCGCGTCGAAGAAACTGGTCCCGAAATACTTATCGGTCAGCACCATAGTCACAACCCCAGCCAGCACGGGCATAACGGCAATAAGTAAGAATGCAGTGATAAGCCAAGTCCATACAAACAATGGTAGCTTCATCCAGGTCATGCCTGGCGCGCGTAAATTCACTATGGTCACAATCACGTTGATCGCGCCCATGATCGAACTTATCCCCATTATGTGTACTGCGAATACAAACAGCGCTGTGCTATCTGGGCTATAGGTGGTTGATAGGGGGGCGTAGAAGGTCCAACCAAAGTTAGGGCCGCCGCCTTCCATAAACAGCGAGCTGAGGAGGATCGTAAAGGCGAAGGGTAATATCCAAAAACTCCAGTTATTCATTCGTGGCAGTGCCATATCGGGCGCACCAATCATCATAGGGATTAGCCAATTGGCGAGTCCGGTAAAGGCTGGCATCACAGCACCAAATACCATGATAAGCCCATGGAATGTCGTCATCTGGTTGAAAAAATTAGGTTCTATCAATTGTAATCCTGGCTGAAATAGTTCAGCGCGGATCACCATGGCCATAGCGCCACCGGTTAAGAACATAATGAAGCTGAACCATAAATACAGCGTGCCTATGTCTTTATGGTTGGTGGTTAGCAGCCAGCGCATGATGCCCTTTGGGGCACCATGATGATGCTCATCATGGGCTGCGGTTTGATCTTGAGTCGTTGTGCTCATCATTATCCCCTACTGTCCATGACTTGCGATATCAGCAGGTTGCACTGTATCGCCGGTATTGTTGCCCCAAGCATTGCGTTCAAAGGTAATGACTGCTGCAAGTTGCTGTGGGCTAAGCTGTTTACCAAATGCCTGCATAGTCGTGCCTGTTTTTCCGTGCATCACAATATCGATGTGATTAGCGACCGGTCCAATGGCGATAGCGCTACCCGCTAGCGCGGGGAAGGCGGGTGGTATTCCTGCACCTGTCACTTGATGGCAGGCAGCACAGAAGGTCGCGTAGACCGTTTCACCTTCGGTCATGAGGGCGTCATGGCTGAGTGTGGGGAGGCTTGCGGGATCGACTGCAGCTGAGACGACTACAGGCGCGGGTGTCGGGGTTGTACTGCTTGGTACCGCGGCGGATGTTTGTGCAGAATTGCCGTTCATGTACTCGTTGACATCTTTGGCTTGCACTGCATCACCAGTCTTATTGCCCCAAGCATTGCGCTCGTAGGTGATCACCGCAGCAATGTCCTGTGCGCTTAGCTGACTTGCAAAGGCTTGCATTGAAGTTCCGGCTTTGCCATTGATGACCACCTCAAGATGATCAGCGATGGGACCGACTGCAATTTTGCTGCCTTTTAAGCCTGGGAATACCCCCTGTAATCCCTCGCCATTGGGTTGATGACAGGCGGCGCAACGGGCCATATAAATTTGCTCACCCTGAGCATTTAAGTCATCGAGGCTAAGGGTCTGTGATAATGCCGCTTCAGCCTCAGCCGCAGCGGTATTGGCAAGTTGCTGCTGTTCGACAACCCAAGCATTAAACTCATCTTCGGCTAATGCTTGTACCACGATAGGCATAAAACCATGATCTTTACCGCAGAGTTCGGCGCATTGACCGCGGTAAATGCCGGGTTTGTCTATGCGGGTCCAAGCCTCGTTGATGAAGCCGGGATTGGCATCTTTTTTTACGGCAAAAGCCGGTACCCACCAAGAATGGATGACATCTTCGGAAGTCATTAAAAAGCGGATTTTACGGTTTATGGGGAGCACGAGTGGCTTGTCGACTTCCAATAGGTAGTTCTCTCCCTTGATTTCGCTGCCTTCTATTTGTGCTCTGGGGGTGGTGAGTATGCTGTAAAAATCAATCTCTTGATCGAAATAACTGTAATGCCATTTCCATTGGGAACCCGTGACTTTTACGGTGAGATCGGCGTTGCTGGGATCTTCCATCGCGATTAACGTCTTGGTCGCGGGGATCGCCATTAAGATTAAAATGATAAATGGCAGTATGGTCCAAGCGATTTCGACTTTAGTGCTTTCGTGAAAATTTGACGCGACGGCGCCTTTAGATTTTCTGTGGTTGATCATGGCGTAAATCATCACGCCAAAGACCACAAGGCCTATTGCGCAGCAGATATACAAGATGGTCATGTGCAAGTCATAAACCTTGCCACTGATCTCGGTCACGCCAGGGGTCATGTTGAACCGCATGTCTGCTGCGGCCAAAGGTGGTGCGAATAACACTATGAGTAAACAATACAACCATTGCTTCACAAGACTTCTCCTCTGCCAATTGCAATAGCAACTACAAAGAAGAGCGGCACAGTAAGTCTCAACTCTATGCAAACTCTTCAGTTCCCAAAAAAGCTTTTGTGACTTCAACGTGCGTTGGTGGCTGTTACTGTTAATCAAGTATTGTTACGACTGATCTTAGCCACGCTGGCACATACTGCTGAAATAAATCTGTTCTCTATTTTTAGTGGCGTTCGAGTCCGATAAATACTCGATTCATTGACCACGGAAGGTGATATCTCATCACCGACTTAATTAACCATACTTGCTGTTTAAATATTGATCAAGATCACTTGTTTATCTAATTGCCTGAAAAATTGCCAAAAAAAAGCCTCACATTCATAGGTGAGGCGGCTTTCAAGGTAAAAAATTAAACCAATATTTAATGAACAGCGCTAAAAAAAGATTGTTGGCCGAAGAGACTACCTTGCTCAATGGGTGCGTCGGCATGTAAGGGGCTATTGACGTCTTCGAGCACTATGCCCATAGCACGGGCACTTTTAGCCACGATTTGTAGGCGTCGATTATCGCGTGCATCTAATGATTGAGTCCAAGTAATGACGGCACTGGACGTACCACTTGTCAGGGCTTTTTCCATCGCCCACAGGGTTTCCACTTCATCCTTAGCATGTACCAGCAAGACTCTGTCCATGCGCACGCCTGCGCTGTCGAGCATTTTTTTATAGCCAATACTGGGTGGATTGATGAGCACTAACCAACGGCCCTGTTGGCTTAACTGAGCAAGTTGTGCACTCAGATGAATTAATTCTTGGCGACCTTGAGTCTTAGTTGGCATACAAGCGATGGGCGCAGGGTGCCAGTCATAGTCTGCATCACGGACTTCATCGAGCCACAAGCCCGGATGGCGAGGGGCATTGCCAAGTAGATTATTCATAGCCAATCTCCATTACGGATCACACCGACGGCGAGTCCTTCAATTGTTAAACTTTGGAAGCCTAAATCCACTTTAATCGGGGAGTAATCTTCATTTTCGGCGTGTAGATAAACCACATTACCTTTTTTTTCGAAACGCTTAACAGTGACATCGTCATCGACTCTAGCGACAACCACTTGACCATTTCTGGCTTGCTCTACTTTATGTACTGCCAGTAAGTCTCCTTCGAGAATGCCGATGTTCTTCATGCTGTCGCCTTTTACTCGCAGTAAAAAATCGGCGGCAGGATGGAACATGTTTGGATCGACTTTGTAGTACTGTTCGACATGTTCTTGGGCGAGTATAGGCTCGCCTGCGGCCACTTGGCCTATGAGTGGCAAACCTGTTTCAGTCAGATCTTCCGCATCTGCAAGTAGGCGAATGCCTCGAGATGTACCTGGCATGATCTCAATGCAGCCTTTTTTCGCCAACGCTTTAAGGTGTTCTTCTGCCGCATTGGCGCTCTTAAAACCTAAACGGGTCGCAATTTCTGCCCGAGTGGGTGGCATGCCAGTATCGGCAATATTTCGTTTAATTAACTCTAAAATTTCAGCTTGGCGTGGCGTCAAAGGTCTCATGGTGTTTCCTGTTTTTCTATACAGTTACTGTTAGTATATACAGTATCGTTTGCAGTGCAAGGATTAACCACTTTTTAGCGATGCCGGAGAGAATTAGCGAATATTACCCATAGTCTGGTATTCTACTCGGCTAGTAAACGCACTTAATTGCATAAGAATAATGCCTAAACACGACTCTCTTTGGTTGAAATCATTACGTTGGATCCAAAAACACTTAGTGCACACTATTGTGGTGCCTCAGGATCCCTTTGCCGATCTGAATCTGGATGCCTCCAGACCCCTTGTTTATGTGATGAAAACGGAATCTCTCAGTGACATCGCAGCCTTGAGCGAAATAACGGCTAAATTAGGGTTACCCAGTCCTTATGAGCCGTTAGTGGCGAATGGAGTGGCAGCCCCTCGGGTTGTTTGCCTTCAAGGGCGCAAGCCACTGTTTGGTGATCGTGGAGGTAATGAGCCTTTCCTCGAATGCTTTATGCGTTTGTTAGCCGTGCACAAAGAGCGGCCTGAATTGGATATTCAACTGGTGCCTGTGAGCTTGTATTGGGGCCGCACGCCAGGGAAAGAAGACGACACGATGAAGGCGGCCGTATTTGAGCGGGAAAACCCAACTTGGCTGCGCAAGTGCTTGATGATTTTGTTCTTAGGTCGACATAACTTCGTGCAATTCTCGAATGCCGTATCCCTGCGTTACATGGCCGACGAACATGGCACTGACATGGGTATCGCCCATAAATTAGCGCGGGTCGCGCGGGTGCATTTCCGCCGTCAACGTAAGGTGATGACAGGGCCTGTGCTGCCAAATCGCCAAGCATTGTTTGATTCGTTGCTAAAATCTGAATCACTGCGTAAAGCGATTCAGGAAGAGGCGGTTAACAAGAAGATTTCAGAGACCCAAGCCCGCGAGACCGCCATTGAGTACCTCGATGAAATCGCTGCCGATTACTCAGATAGCTTAGTGCGTATTGCCGAGCGTTTCTTAACTTGGTTGTGGAATAAACTTTATAGCGGGATCAACATTAAAGGTGCCGAGCAGGTGCGGCAACTACACCACGATGGCCACGAGATTGTGTATGTGCCTTGTCATCGCAGCCACATGGATTACCTGCTGTTATCGTATATCTTGTATTATCAAGGCATGGTTCCGCCGCACATTGCTGCTGGCATTAACCTCAACTTCTGGCCCGCGGGACCTATGTTCCGTCGCGGTGGTGCCTTCTTCATTCGCCGTAGTTTTAATGGCAATAAGCTGTATACCTCAGTATTTCGTGAGTATTTAGATCAACTGTTTGCTAAAGGTTATTCGGTGGAGTATTTCTCCGAAGGTGGCCGTTCGCGTACGGGCCGTCTATTGGCGCCCAAAACCGGCATGATTGCTATGACGATGAACAGTGTACTGCGCGGTATTGAGCGTCCAGTTACGTTAGTGCCAGTGTATTTAGGCTATGACCATGTGATGGAAGTAGCAACTTACCATAAAGAGTTAAGTGGTAAGAAAAAGAAAAAAGAATCTATGTGGCAAGTGTTTGGTGCCATTCGCAAACTCGGCAATTTCGGTCAAGGTTATGTGAATTTTGGCGAGCCTATTACCCTGCAAAACTTCTTAAATGAGCGTGCACCAAACTGGCGTGCTGAGTTAGCCGATGATCCTGAGCAGAAACCAAGCTGGTTAACGCCTTCGGTAAATGTGCTGGCTAATCGAGTGATGACACGTATTAACGATGCGGCGGCGGCGAGTTCAGTAACCTTGACTAGCTTAGTATTGTTGGCCACAGATCAAAACGCCTTAGCGCGCAGACAGCTAGAGCGTCAGCTTGATCTGTATCTGACCCTGCTCAAGAAAGTGCCTTACACGACTTATACTTCGGTTGCCGAAGGTGATGGAAAGCATTTAGTGCAGCAAGGCTTAGAGCTGAACAAGTTTGTTGTTCGCGCTGATCCTTTAGGTGAAATCGTCTCTATCGAAGCGAGTCAGGCAGTGTCTATGACTTACTATCGTAACAATATCATTCACTTATTTGTTGTGCCGTCATTAATCGCGAGCTGTTTAATCCACCATGAGCAGATCTTGCGCCAGCAAGTGGTGTTAATCGTTACCGACTTTTATCCACTGCTGAAAGCTGAACTCTTCATGGGAATTAAGGATGTACCGGCCTATGTTAATCAAGTGCTGGATTTCTTAATTGAACAAGGGTTGGTGGTTGAGGCCGATACTTTAGCTGTTGTGCCTGAGCTCTCAAGTCAATTATTGTTATTAGCCAACTCAGTCAGTGAGACGTTGCAACGCTACGCCATTATTTTCAATTTGTTAGCGAATAGACCTAAAATGGAACGTGCCGAACTTGAGTCTGAGAGCCATCTGCTCGCCCAGCGATTAGGTGCGCTGCATGGCATTACTGCGCCTGAGTTTTACGACAAAAAACTCTATGGTACTCTGAGCGTTAAGCTCAAAGAATTGGGATACCTGGCAGATAATAAAGATAAGTCCAATATCAATCGCATCCGCGATCAAGTCAATAGCCTGCTACGTCCGTCGGTAAGGCAAACAATTGTGGCGAGTGTCACCACGGAGCATAGCGTTTAATGGCAAATCATATGAATGCGGCTAAGCATAAGCCCGCAGGTAAGTCCTTGCTGGGTGGCGCCATGATTATTGCTGGCACGACAGTCGGTGCGGGGATGTTTTCTCTGCCCGTCGTCGGTGCCGGTATGTGGTTTGGCTATTCGATTTTAATGTTATTAGGTATTTGGTTTTGCATGTTGATGTCGGGCTTATTGTTGCTCGAAACCAATTTGCATTTCGAACCCGGCGCCAGTTTCGATACTTTAAGCAAGCAAACCCTCGGGCAGTTTTGGCGGATAGTGAACGGCGTTTCTATCGCGTTTGTGCTGTATATTTTGACCTATGCCTATATTAGCGGCGGTGGTTCTATTGTGAATCACAGTTTGCTGGGAATGGGGATTGAGTTACCGCAAAGTGTCGCAGGGCTGGCATTTGCCATCGTATTGGCGAGTATCGTATTGATCAGCACTAAGGCTGTGGATCGGATTACCACGATTATGCTCGGCGGTATGATCATCACTTTCTTTCTTGCTATTGGCAATTTACTGATCGAAATCGATGTGACTAAGTTGCTCGAACCCGATGGTAATAACAGCTTTTCACCCTATTTGTGGGCGGCGTTGCCCTTTGGTCTCGCCAGCTTTGGTTACCATGGTAACGTCCCCAGCTTAGTGAAGTATTACGGCAAGGATTCCGCCACCATTATCAAGGCGATTTTTGTCGGCACCTTTATCGCGCTGGTGATTTATGTCTGTTGGTTGGTGGCCACTATGGGCAATATTCCCCGCAGCCAGTTTATCGACATTATTGCCCAAGGCGGCAATATGGGCGTGCTGGTGGGCGCTTTGTCAGAGGTGATGGCAAGTCGCTGGTTAAACAGTATGTTGACCCTGTTTGCTAACTTAGCCGTGGCTTCGTCTTTCCTTGGGGTAACACTGGGCCTGTTTGATTATCTCGCGGATTTGTTTGGTTTTGATGATTCGCGTTCAGGGCGGATGAAAACCGCGTTGGTCACCTTTGTGCCGCCGACGATTTTAGGCTTACTGTTCCCCGACGGCTTTTTAGTGGCGATTGGTTTTGCAGCGTTAGCAGCGACAGTGTGGGCGGTAATCGTTCCCGCTTTGATGGCCTATAAATCGCGGCAGTTATTCCCCGATAGCACAGGGTTTAAAGTGATAGGCGGTACGCCATTGATTATTCTTGTGGTGTTATTTGGCATTGTCACAGGGGCTTGTCATCTGTTGGCTATGGCTAATTTACTGCCGCAATATTCCTAGTTTTTTAACGACAAAAGCCCTCAAGTGAGGGCTTTTTGTTCATTCATTTAGTTAATTAGCCTTATCAATCATGATTGTTTCAGGGCAGGTGCCTTTTTTGGCCTTGTTGGCTTTGGCGAGTAGGTTCGGCAAAGAGTCTGAGGCTCTAATGACTTCGGGCAAGTTAATGCGAATTTCACTCAATAATCCCTTGCCACATTCTAGGCTCATTTTAGTGTGAGCACCTTGGCCAAAACTGCGATCAAAACTTTGGTTTAGCGCGCTTTTCCTGACACTCTTACCTATGTTGTCATGAATAAATTTTTGCACCCATGCCGAGGCATTGACCGCTTGGGTCAGCTGGGTTGCCACTAAAAAATACTCGTTAGGGTCTTGGCTTCGGCACGTGCCGTGTTTCCACCATTCGTGGCGTTCTAAACAAGTGCCGTAGCGGGCGCTTGGCATGACGTCTTGTAAATTTTTGCGCACCGATGGATGCAGTTCAAACTCAGGATAAGCACAGAAATCATTCGGTTGCAGTTTGACTGTGCTGCAATAACCATATCGCGTGCCGCATTGTTGTTTATTCGGCCACAGTCCGTGCAGGCTGAAGTGTTGCCACTGGCTCGATTCTGGCGTTTGACTGAGGGCGCGGCATTCGGCTTTACGGCGGCCATAGAGTTCACAAAAGGTGCTTTGCCAGCTTAATGCCAGCACGTTAGCGTCAAATTCACCGCCGATTTGGCATTGATCCCCTTGGCGTTTCTCTGGGGTGCCATGCTCTTTCAGGCTGTCTCGTTTTTTTGCTTTAATGTCTGATGCCGTACTGGTTTGCGCGGTTTTTACCGTCGTTGCAGCTGTTGATAAATGATTACCTGCAACATGAGATAGATACTGACCACAATCGCCGCTGATCCACCGCATGGGAGACTTCACCGCATGGGTGCGCACTCTTAGCCAATCAGGTTTGGCGCTGTTGCCGAGGATTTCAAGTACAGGGTAGTGCTCATCAATATTGCTCTGCCATTGATCTGGATTCGTCTGCTTATTTTTCGATTGAAATAGCTCACAGCGTTTGTCGGCAACAAATTCACCGGTCGCAGGTGCGGCAAGCCCCGGCGTTGTAATGAGTAATGCAGCGCATAAACCAACGACAGCAAGTAACGCATGCAATGGGCGCTTTAGGGAGCGTTTTTGCAACCCTCTTCGGCGGGTTAAAAAAAGGGTTTGGGTCATTGATGGGAATCCTTTCTGTAGCCTTCAATGG
>JBOFUF010000189.1:0-17452 GCA_051652445.1 Shewanella sp. | reverse complement strand
GGCTAAAGAGGTTGCTCAAGGCTTCTAAGCTGCGCTCCTGACCCAACACACAGAGTATATCGCCTGCTTCTAGACGAGTGCTACCCGATGGATGCAGTAAAGTGTCATGCCTAAATACCGCCGCAATGCGTGTCCCATCTGGCATAGCTAAGCGCTTTAGCGGCTCACCAATACACCACTTACTTTCACTCAAACGATAGACAAACACTTCCCATTCACTGCTCGGGTAAATTTCAAGACCGGAACGCGAAACGGGCAAGGGCTTTGGGGGCAGTTCCACCTTAGCTAAACGCGCTGCCGTGGTCAAAGACGCACCTTGAACCAGTAGCGACACTAATACCACGAAGAAGGCCAAGTTGAAATACAACTGAGCGCCCGGCAAACCTGCCATCATAGGGAATACCGCTAAGATGATAGGCACTGCGCCGCGTAACCCCACCCAAGAAATAAACCAACGGTCGCGACGGCTAAAGCTCTTAAAGGGCAATAAACTAATCCACACGGCAACAGGGCGGGCAAATAAAATCATCCCGAACGCTAATGCAAAGCCTGGGATCATGATATCGACTAAATCTGAAGAGGTAAGCAATAACCCTAATACGAGGAACATGCCGATTTGGCTAACCCAAGTCATGCCATCGAGTACGTTCAAAATCGCATGACGGCCACGGGTTGGCTTATTGCCGAGGAACAGACCCACTAAGTAAATCGATAGAATACCGCTACCACCGAATTTATTGGACACAGCATAAATAATCAGCCCACCGCTTAAGACTAAAATCGAGTACAGGCCGTCAGCTAACTTGCTTAAATTGACAAGCTTCCACAATACCCAGCCGCCGCCTAAGCCTAAGCAAATCCCCAGACCAAATTGCTTAATAAAGCTAATAAGGATAAAGCTAAACGACAAATCAGTGTCGACATTGGCAAGAATGGCAATCAGCGTCACGGTTAAGAATACCGCCATGGGATCGTTGCTGCCTGACTCTATTTCTAAGGTCGCACCAACTCGCTCGTTCAGACTGCGCCCTTTAAGTAAGGAGAATACCGCGGCAGCATCGGTCGAGCCGACAATGGCGCCGACCAACAAACCCTGCAACCAATGCAAGTCGAACAGCCATGCCGCCATCATACCAGTGATACTGGTCGTAATCGCAACGCCAAAGGTTGCTAGCGATAACGCAGGCCACAGCGCCACTCTAAAACTGGCAACGCGGGTACGCATACCACCATCAAGCAAGATAATCGCTAAGGCTAAGTTACTGACTAAATAGGCCGTTGAATAATCATCAAACTGGATTCCACCAAGGCCATCTTCGCCAGCAATAATACCCACGGCGATGAAAATCAATAAAATAGGGATGCCCAAACGGGAAGACATGGGACTAAGTAAAACACTCACCGCAGTAAGCAAGGCGCCGATCAGAAAAAAACTATTGATGGAATCAGCATCCACAAACGCCTCCTTAATACAGGTTGCTTAGTGACACGATAGACAAATCACCAAGGTTGAAAATAAATCAATTTACAATTTCAATAGTTTACCTTAGCACAAGAATGACAACTAACATGACAATCAACATGAGAATTAGATATTAAATTTCAATCATCTACAGAAAAAACGCCGTAAAACCAACGCTTACACCAATACAAAAAAATACCTCTGTAAAACAGAAAAGCTAGCATAATAGATGAAAACTGGGTAGCGACAGAATAAACAGTTAAATATCAACACCTTAAAAACATAAAAAACAATGAAAACTTCAACAATTAACGCGAGGATTGCGCAGAAAACTGTAAAAAATCAATAGGATTACCGTTAATTCATAAGCAAACAAAACAATACCCCGTCAAATGACGAATATTTGTTCAAAAATCGTAGGCAATTGTTTTAACGTCATTTATCCGCCAATCCGGCCCTCTAAGCTGACATTTTATGGTTAGGTGTCACAGTGCTAAAAAGACACTAACCGTTTTTATCAAGCAAAATATCGTCGATGTACAACACCATTAAGTCGCGCCACTTTTTACAACAAGACTCAATACTGACAATCAATGCTGCCGAGGCCCCCCCTTAAAACAAAAATTAAGCAATAAATACACTGTACGAAACATATTTCAGTTGAAATAATATCCAAAATAAGGAAGGATGCGAGCTTCGCGCGCCAGTGCATGTTGCACGCAAAATTGACGCTCTCGTTTTAAGAGAGAACACTGCGTTAAACACGCTTTTTTATTAACAGGAATCGTAGTATCCGCTTATGAGTATGCTTCGCACCACAGCTTTATTATTGACTTTGGTTTTCCCTAGTCTGTCCGCTTTAGCAACGGAATACCCTTTACCAGCCGCCCCAAGCAAGTTAATTGGCAAGAACCAGTATTACACTGTCCCTGAGGGCAAACAAACCCTTGAAGATATTGCGGCCAAATACCAACTCGGTCTCACTAACTTACTCGAAGCTAACCCAGGTGTAGATCCGTTTCTACCAAGACCTGGTAGCCAACTGTTAATTCCATTGCAATTGATCCTGCCTAATGCTCCCCGTGAAGGCATAGTGATCAACGTGGCAGAAATGCGCCTGTACTACTATCCAAAAGGCAAAAAGACGGTTGAAGTGCTGCCTATTGGTATTGGTCAAATTGGTACAGACACACCTGAAAACTGGGTGACCACAGTACAACGTAAGCGTGCCAATCCAACGTGGACACCTACACCGCGCATTCGTAAAGAATATGCCGCGAAAGGTGAAATTCTGCCCGCGGTATGGCCAGCCGGTCCAGATAACCCTATGGGCCTGTATGCGCTGTATATCGGCAACTTGTATGCGATTCACGGTACTAACGCAAGTTTCGGCATAGGTTTGCGTGTCAGCCAAGGTTGTGTGCGTTTACGCCATGAAGATATCGAGCACCTATTCAAGACTGTACCAGTGGGAACCCGCGTACAATTTGTGAACCAGCCGATTAAAGCAACCGAAGAGCCGGACGGTAAGCGCTACTTAGCCGTGCATCAACCGCTATCTCGCACTGTGGCTGAGTTCGAATCCAATGAGCCGGTGGCAATATCACTGCCAAAAGATATCGCTAAGTTTATCGCTAAAGCTGACACAGATTCTTCTGTGATCAAGAAACTACTCGATGAACGTACCGGTGTGCCAATGCGCATTAATCAATAATTCACCGGCCAATACCCCCTAAAAAAATACCCGCAATCTGCGGGTATTTTTTTGTCATTTGAAGCGATTGACTCACATCATTGAGCCAAAGACTCAATCACATAAAGGTGCGCACAGCGTGAGAAAGTGCATTATCGTGCCACTATTGGCGAGCACACGTTGATCAAAGTGTTGCAACGCAGGGGTTTCGGTACAAGCACCAACACGGGCACCACTTCGCACTAAACATGCCTCGAACGAGGTGTCAAAGTGATTAAAAATCAAACCATCTTTTACGGGGCAGCTATCGATCTCCCCATCGACAGCAATCGGGAAATATCCTCCAACAGTATCGCGCAACTCAATACTGAAGCGACCCGGCACTTGGCTTGGTTCAAAGGAATACACATAGGCTTCGCGGCTCAAGACATCTTCGTGGCAAGTTAGAATACCGTCACGGCTTGCAGCAATCAGTAGCTGAGCATGATCTAATAACAACTTACCTTCAACCGACGTATGTTCGTTGGCTTTAGGTTTTCCGTTCTCAAATTCAAAACCACGATTGGGATTTTCACCGTATTTATTAAATCTATGACCACGATTGAATCCGGTTGGATTAACCAGGGGCAATAAACTCAAGTTCACCCGTTCAAATAAGTCTACTGATGCTTCACTTAAAAAATGTAACAACCCCCAAGGGCCCGCAGATTCTTCGCCATGAAATCCTGCACAGATCAATAAAGAAGGTAAGCCTGACTTCGCAGCAGGAGACTGGTACAAGCTCACCTTGTATTTACCCACTTCACCCAACGTCTTCTCAACCATGCCCAAACGGGTCATTTCCTGCTCAAGCAGCAGATAAAAATTATCAATATCTGTGCTTTCACAGTTAAAAATATCGCTTTGCCACTGAAAGGATTCGAACGGAGATCTGCTTACCATATCGTGTACTTATGCCAGAAAAAGAACTGCGTCATCATAGCAGTTCTTTTCCAAAACTGAATGCTATTCAACTGATTTAGATGAAATCTGCGCAGTCAATGGCAGTATAGGAATCTGTATGAATATTTGTGGTTAGCTCCCCATCGTTCACGATAGCCAGCGCTGTTACTCAGAATCGATGATGCCGACAGACCAATGAAGATGACATCGAACATGATTAACGCCTGCTAAATCCCCTCGACAATCAATCGACAATCAATCGACTTTGTCTCTGAGGCACTCAGTTGTAGCTTGTCCCCCCATTGTAGGGATGCATAACAAATGACCGCCATCTAAGCCCGCTTGTCATGCTGGCCCGGCTCGTTAACCTGAGGCCACGTTACCCGATAGCTCAGTGAAAATTCAAATGTTCGGTTTCATCTCAGCTATCGCGACCAAAGGCATTATTTTTACAGGAGCCAAGGGCTAACAAAAACCGAGTTTGGGGAATATTGTTAGGCCCCCTACGGAGGTACGGCCAGATGATAAGGATTTATTTATCAATGCATTGCCTGTTATCTAACCCGCAAAGAAAGATTAACGAGTGGTGACATAATAGGAATACGCAAAGGCTTCACCTCATTTAACGATTGATATTGTTAACGCAATTAAAGCGAACGCCCAACTCACAAATATCAGTGGCAACCCACTCTGGCTCGATACACTCCGCTAAATGTGCCGCCATAAAGTCCACTAGCTGCATGGCGGCATAGGGTAAGCGGCGATCTTTGCGGCCAACCAGATACCAGTTGCTTTCAAGCGGAAATCCCGTGACCGGCAAAATAGCCGGTTTTTCGCGCCCTTCTTGCAAGGTATGCGCCGAAATCACCGATAACCCTAAACCAGACGCGACGCTCAGGCGTATCGCCTCATTGCTCTCGATTTGCATCGTGTCACCGAGCGAGATGCCTTGACCGCTGCACCAAGACTCGAACATCAAACGGGTGGCAGACCCCGGTTCACGCACGATAAAACGCTCATGTTTGAGATCATTAAAATTCACTTGCTCGCGGCCCACCGCCCAATGATCCTTTGGCGCGATCAGTTGCAGTGGGTTTTTAATGATCCGCGCAGATAGCACACTGTCACCCGTTGGTGGATGGCTAAATACATATAAATCATCTTCTTGACGTTCAAATCGGCTTAATACATGGGCACGGTTACCTATATTTAAGGTCACTTTAACCTGAGGAGACTGCCGATAAAACGCCCCTAAAATCCGTGGTAACACGTATTTGGCGGTAGTGACAATGCCAATATTGATATGCCCGACGCTGCCCCCCTTAGCCTGCTGTATAAAGGCATCGACATCCTCAAAACGACTCAAGGTATCGCAGGCGGCGCGGTACAACTCCTTGCCGATCAAGGTGGGTAACATATGGCCATCACGACTCTCGAGTAACGGTTCACCCAACACATCAGCCAGTTTTTTAAGCTGTAATGACACTGTGGGTTGGGTTAAATGCAAGGCCCTCGCCGCTGCGGAAATATTGCCTAACCGCACCACTTGCACGTACACCTGCAGTAACCGAAAACTTAAGTGTCGCAATTTAAGTTGTGTTGACGCCGAACGCTCATCCATAGACAATTATCTATACCTAAGTGGTAAAAAATTTACTTTTCAATATAACCAATTGAGTCCAAAATCACCAACCATCATGACAACCCGATAATTAAACCTGCTTTATACGGCTTTTAAATCAAATTTAATGAGAGACTTATGCCCGATATTGTCATTGCCTTTTTCGCCTTAGGCCTGTTAGCTGGCCTAGTGAAGTCAGACCTTAAAGTCCCACCCGCGATCTATGAAACCCTCTCTATACTGTTAATGCTCACTTTAGGCTTAAAGGGGGGGATGGCACTGCATGGTCATACCCAAAACTTAGTGATCACTGAGCTGTTAGCGGTTGTTGCTCTAGGCTTTATTATCCCCTTGGCCTTATACCCAGTATTAACTCGGCTGGTTCGCATAGGTCACACCGATGCCATTAGTATTGCCGCCCATTACGGCTCCGTCAGTGCGGGAACCTTTGCGGTAGTCATCGCTATGGTCGAAAAATCAGGGCTGATATTAAGGCCAGAAACGACCCTGTATCTCGTGCTGCTGGAGCTGCCAGCGATCGTGGTCATGCTCTGGCTACACAGATACTTAAGCACTAAAAAATCCCCTGACGCTTTATCTAAAAATGAAACCAAGTCGAGTGTATTACACGAAGCCTTAACCAGTCGTGGCGTTGTCTTACTCGTTGGCGGCGTAGTGATAGGTTGGCTTTACGGTCCATCAGGACTTGCGCCACTCACGCCCGTGCTACTGGGGGGATTTAAAACATTATTAGCATTATTTCTACTGGAAATGGGCTTAGTGACGGCTAAAGTGTGTTTGCCGTTACCGCTTAAACAGTGGCGTTTATTAGTGTTTGCCGCCGTAACGCCCTTTGTATTAGCCTGGTGCGGCATTGGTGTAGGATTATGGCTGGACTTACCTTCAGGCAGCATTTTGGTGCTAGCCGCATTGAGTGCCAGTGCATCCTATATTGCCGCCCCTGCAGCAATTAGTGCCGCAATCCCCGAAGCCAATATTGGACTCGCGATGCTTGCCTCTCTTGGAATTACATTTCCAGTCAATGTGTTGATTGGCTTACCTTTATACCATCACTGGGTCATGCTCATTACGGCTTAATGGCGCATGGTAGTACTTCTTCGCCGAATAAGGTCCAATGAAAAGGGAGACATGATGGTCTCCCTTTTCATTTTGCTTAAGCACATATTATTTAAGGCACATCATTTAGGGCACATCATTTAACGCGCATCAATGTGGTGCGAAGCTTTATCCTGATACATGGCTTTATCGGCGGAATCTAACAGATCCTCTAAGCTCACATCAGAATCTGGCGTCCAATGGGCAATACCAATACTGGTCGCTAAGCGATGTTGCTTAGGATGCTGTTGATTATATTGCTCAAGTAACGGCTTAAAACGCTCGATGACCCGATTGACTGTGTCTCTATGCACAAAACTCAATAACACCACAAACTCGTCACCACCAAGCCTTGCGATAACATCAGACTCCCTAAAAGCAGTCATCAAGATATGGGCAAAATCGCACAACACCTGATCGCCCTTGCCATGACCAAAACAATCATTTACTTCCTTAAAGAAATCCAGATCGAAGAATGCCAATGCCGCCTCTGATTTGGTGCGTCGGCAACTTGCCAGTGACTGTTGAGCCAATAACTCAAAACCACGACGGTTCGAAATTGAGGTCAAAGAATCTAAAGTATTTTGCGTAAAAGAAAGTAATTCAGCCTCTACCATCTGCCCTAAATCCGTTAAGGTTTCAATATCTTTAACCGTAAACTCACGAGGTTCAGTACCGATTAAACACAAAGTTCCCACCCGATATTGCTCGTGAATGGTGAGGGGATAACCGGCGTAAAAGCGAATATGCGGCGGCTCAGTCACCAGCGGGTTGTCACTAAAACGCGGATCGTTGAGGACGTCGCTAACAATAAAAATACCGTCATGATTGATCGCATGACTACAAAATGAAATGTCACGCGATGTTTCAGTCACCTCCAATCCTTGGCGAGATTTAAACCACTGCCGCTCAGCATCCACTAAGGTCACAACACAGATGGGCAAAGAGAAAATTCTGCGCGTAAGCCGAGTAATACGATCGAAACGTTCTTCGGCATCGGTGTCGAGCACATTGAGTGCACGTAATGCGGCTACACGTTGCAGTTCATTTTCAGGGATCATCGGTAATTGCATGCTACTCTCTGCTAAGTTCTCTGATCATACTCTAGTCAAGATTATGTATTTTTGCGGTATAAGCTTTGACTTCGTTAACGCTTATACTGGCCTTAATCACTCTAGATACAGCACGACTCAAGTTCTGAGCGATAAATACTTAGCACCCGCTCAGCCTGCTCCGCTATCTCAACAATCGCGAGCTGCCCCACCTTCTGTTGCAATGTAAGCCGGTGATTTTCGTCTCTTAGTAAGCAATAAGCCTGAGTTAAATACTGAGCACTCATCATAGGCAATAGTTCAAGCTCAGCTAACACACCAAAAATTCGCACATTGTCGGACCAAATCGTTAGCTCTGGATAGTGGTAAGCATTAGCCAACACTAAATATTGAGCAATAAATTCAATATCGGCAATCCCACCAGGACTTTGCTTTAAATCAAACATGCCATCACTGACTTTAAGTAAGTGATCGCGCATCTTCTGCCGCATCTCACGTACCGCTTTTTGCAGCTCAGCTTTATCACGGGGCTTTTCCAATACTGAGGCACGAATATGACTGAATTTAACCGCCAAACTATTGTCACCAAAAACAAAACGTGAGCGAACTAACGCTTGATGCTCCCAAGTCCACGCCTCATTAGCTTGGTATTCGCCAAAACGCTCAATCTCACTGACCATCAAACCCGAGGCGCCTGAAGGACGCAGACGCATATCCACTTCATACAACTCTCCTGAAGTAGTGCGGCTCGAAAATAAATGTAAAATACGCTGGGCGAGCTTGAGGTAAAAATGACCCACTTCGATCGGGCGTTCACCATTGGTCAGACTGTTATGTGTTTTATTTTCACACAAGAAAACTAAATCGAGATCGGAGCCATAACCTAACTCAATCCCGCCGAGCTTGCCATAACCGACAACGGCAAAGCCTGTGTCACTGCCCTCAAGGTATGCTGGCACGCCATGGCGCACTGAAACCTGTTGCCACGCCTGCATCACCACTTGTTCGATAATAGCTTCGGCTAAAAAAGTTAAGTGATCGCTCACTTGCATCACGGGTAAAACACCCGTGACATCGGCGGCGGCGATTTTAAGTTGTTGTGAAAGCTTAAATTGTCGCAGCGCTTCCATCTGCTGCTCCATATCATCCTCGGGCACGCGCATCATGTACTGACGCAGCTCGCTCGGATAATCGTCGATGGACGTGGTGTCATAAAGCTGTGAGGGATCGATAAGCTCATCGAGTAACATGGGAAACTTAGCCAACTGCGCGGCAATCCAAGGACTGGCGCAGCACAAGCTCACCAACTGCTGCCGTGCGCCGGGGTTTTCACACAAAAGCTCAAGGTAAGTGGTGCGAGTTAAAATCTGCTCGAGCACCTTAGATACGGGCCCGAAAGCAGCCGATGGATTCTGTTGATTAATCAACTCTTCTAACAATCTTGGCATTAATTTATCTAAGGTTTCACGCCCGCGTGGACCAATAGAACGCTTAGTCACGGTTTCGCGCCAGCTGCTAAGCATAGGGCAGAGCTTATCATCATCGATTTGCTGTTCGGCCAACAACGCAATGCCATCATCAAGGTCTTGCATATGCCACAGCTGCGCTGCCCAATGTTCGGCTTTTTCTTCGCCTTCTTCGCCGCCCACTGTCGCTTTAAAATGACGATGGATTTTGTTCATTGCGGCTTCAATATGAGTGCGTAAATCAACCTCATTTGTCATATCAAGCACATAGCACAATCGCGCCCAATCCAGCGGATTATTCGGTAAGGTTTGGGTTTGTTTATCGTCAATGGCTTGCAGCAGATTCTCAACCCGGCGCAGCAGTAAATAACTGTGTTTAAGCTCATCCACCGCCAAATATTCGAACTGACCTAAGCTGTAGAGCGTATCGATAGCGCCAAATAAACTCTGCTGACGCAACGCAGGCTCACGACCGCCGCGGATTAACTGGAAACTCTGCACCACGAACTCAACCTCACGGATACCGCCTGCGCCAAGTTTAATATTGTCGGTTAACTGACGACGCCGCACTTCTTGCGCGATGAGGTGCTTCATTTTTCGTAGAGATTCAATGGCCGAAAAGTCGATATAACGGCGATACACAAAGGGTCTGAGTAAACTGTGCAGCTCATCTGAGAAATGGTTCCAAGGCCCGAGCGCTCGCGCCTTGACCATGGCATAACGCTCCCAGTCTCGTCCTTGTTCTTGGTAATAATCCTCAAGACCACTAAAACTCACCACCAGCGGGCCGCTTTCACCGTAGGGGCGCAAACGCATATCCACCCGAAACACGAAGCCATCGACGGTGACCTGATCGAGCAAGTTCACTAACCTTTGTCCCATGCGGATAAAAAATTGTTGATTGTCTAAACTACGACGACCGCCGACGGTTTCACCATGCTCAGGAAACGTGAAAATTAAATCGATATCGGAGGAGAAATTAAGCTCACGGCCACCTAACTTGCCCATGCCTAAAATCAATAGCGGTTGCGGATTGCCTTCTTTATCCATTGGCGTGCCATATTGGCCGCACATAGCTTTATAGAGCCAATCGCGGGCGCAGATCACTAACGCTTCAGCGAGCGCCGACAGATCCAGCAAGGATGCTTCTAAACTGGCATAGTTTAAAAAGTCACGCCACGCTAAACGCACCATTTGATAGTTACGAAACCGTCGCAAGCAGGCTTTAGCCATCTCCTCTGTGGTCGAACGATCAAGCCCTTCATGCAAATCAACAGCAAATTGTTTACGTTCAATCAGGTTTAACTCGCCCGCAAACAGCATCGTAATCCACTCGGGATGTCGGCATAGTTGCGCCGTAATATAATCACTCAGCCCCAAAACCGTTTTGAGTTCTTGCTGCTGGGCAGGCGTTAATTGCGCAAGCCCTTCGGACCATACTTCTTCTAACCGCAGCCAGTTGCGCTCAGCCGTTGGATTGATAACAGTAGACAATGACTTATTACTGTCTTTTTGCATGGTCATAATAATCCCTAACAAATTTAGCTATCGACATATTATGTCGCAGATGATATAGATTGACGCGTTAGACTAGACTTGCAGCTATCTGATGTAACACAAATTAAAGGTATACACTTTTATCTGCAGCATTTAAGGGTACTATATCCGGCACAGCAGGCATATTGGCCAAGCTGATTATTATTGCCTGCAAGTATTTGAGTTATATTTAATTACCTTTTGGAGAAAACATGGCAGGAATGCTAACCCGTGTTCTCACATCGATACTCTTTTTAGCCGTTTCGCTATCGCTGACGGGTTGTGGCGATGACAGACCGGATAAAATCGCGAAGTATCAACAACTCACGCAGCAACGTCTCGCTACGCTCACTAAGATGATCGATGACGGACAGCTGCGTAACGCTAATCTTTTAACACAATACAGCACACTACTAAAGCAGGAAAAACCCGATTTAGCCCCCTTAATCGATGAATTAGCAAAGGATTCTGGCACCCAAGGTCCCATGTATACCTCGCTAAAACGTCGTTTAGATGAATCGAAAGTGGCGAGTAACTTTGCCGATCTCGATCAACAGCTGGCCGAAGCAGAAAATCTTTATCAAGCCGCAGATCCCAGTCTGTTTAACGATATGTTGTCTGATCCCGTCAACGTGGTCGCCGATATGTCCGACGGCAAACTGGCTCGCGTGAATGCGATTAGCCGTGAGGCCGCAACATTAGCCAATGGCGCTGAAGATTTTGGCCCAGGCAGTCAATTAGTGGGTAATCCCTCTTACGGCAACTGGCAAACTGACTCGAGCGGTACGTCGTTTTGGGCTTGGTATGGCATGTATTCGATGTTTTCGAATGTGTTCAATCGCCCCGTTTCATACGATCGCTGGTCAGGTAATCGAGGTTATAGCTATTACAATGATGTAGGTCGTTATCGCTATACTTCACCTAAACAAGCAGATGCTCAGACTAAGACCTTCGAACAAACAAAAAAACGTTTTGACTCTCAAGGCAAGCGCTTTGACAGTCCTTACGCTAAACCGCGTACTGGTGGCACGGCGTTATCCCGTGAAAGCACCAGCGCACCCAAGGCCAGCACGACAAGTGCGAGCAAGAGTTCGAGTTCGAGCAGCAAGTTTCGATCTAACTATGCTAAAGACAGCAATTTCCGCAATTCCAGCAATCGCACGACCCGCAGTGTGCGCCGGGGCAAGTAACTAAGGATTTCCAATGACATTATTTCAGGATTTCGGTATCACACCAGAGCTAGCCATCATTCTGGCTATCGATCTCACCATCGCCGTGATGCTGCTAACGCTCATGCGTTATCTACAAGGTTGGAGCATAAAGGTTAACAGCAGCAAAGAACTGGCGGAGCGAGATAACTTTGCCTTTGGTATCAGTACTGCTGGTGCAGTTGCAGCGCTCGGTATTGTGCTCACAGGCGCTATCACAGGTGCGGCTGCACACTCTTATGTTACCGAAGCCATTGGTGTGAGCTGCTATGGCTTATTCGGTTTAGTGCTGATTAAACTCGGCCGTTTCCTACACGATAAAATAGCGCTCAATGAGTTTGATAAGAACGAGCAAATCATCAAAGGCAATGTGTCCGTTGCTATCGTCGATGCCAGCGTTGCTATTGCTACCGCTATTATCATTCGCTCTGTGCTGCTATGGGCGGAAGATTTAACCTTAGATACTTTTATTGCCATCTTCAGTGCCTTTGCGATTTCGCAATTAATGTTAGTGCTACTAACGCGCTGGCGTGAAAACCGTTTCGCAAGTCGCAATCAAGACTCCTCAATGCAGCAAGCGTTAGTTAAAGGCCATACCGCGTTAGCCATTCGCCATGCGGGTTATATGATTGCCATGGCACTGAGCTTTAATGCCGCCAGTCACTTTATTATCTACAATCCAACGGCTTATGTGACTAACGTATTCGGTTGGTTAGTGTTCTCAGTCATTATGCTGATCGCACTTTCGTTATTGCTGTTTGTCGTGAAGAAACTGGTATTAGCCCAGATTAATTTAGCGGATGAAGTGGAAAGACAACACAATATCGGCATCGCCGCGGTAGAAATGGCGATCAGTATCGCTATCGCACTTATCCTTACGGCACTGATGGCTTAATCGAATGCAACAAATTAGCTTAACTCCCTCGGTGGCTAAACCTAGCCACTTAGGTTGGTTCGATGATGCCCTATTATTGGGCATTATGGCCGTATTAGCAGGTTGCGGTCTGATTTACGAATATCTTTTATCCCACTATGCGGGGCGCATTTTAGGCGCCTTAGAAGCCGCCATCTATACCATGATTGGCTTAATGATAGTCTCCATGGGGCTAGGAGCCTTCGCCGCACGTAAGATCCGTGATGCCTTTACCGGTTTTGTGATCTTAGAACTCACCGTTGCACTCTGTGGCTCACTCGCCATTTTAATCACAGCAGCGGTGATTGGTTTTGGCCAACAACTGCCATTGATCATTGCCAACACCTTAGGATTACCACCAGATCACCTCCCCGAAGGGGGTTTCATTGGACAACTACAGAAACTGAGTGAATATTTACCCTATATTTGGGGCATATTACTGGGACTGATGATTGGCATGGAAATCCCACTCATTGCCAGAGTGCGCCAATCGCTTTCTGACGAGCATTTACTGCATAACGCGGGCACCATTTACGGTGCTGATTATATCGGTGCGGGTATAGGTGCAGCCATTTGGGTTGGCTTTATGCTGGCTATCGACATTCAACTCGCAGCGGCCCTAACGGCCAGTTTTAACCTACTGGCAGGTTTTGTGTTTATCTGGCGATTCTGGCCTAAAATCCGCCACCCCAAACTGCTTTTGAGTGGCCATTTTATCGTTACAGGCATCTTGCTGGTGTTAGCGATCCACGGCCCACGCTGGGAGCAAGCATTCAATAATTTGCTCTATAAAGACAAAGTGGTTTATGCAAAAGCAACACGTTTCCAGCAACTGACCTTCACCGAGCGACTTCGCGGTAACGGACTGCCGCCCATTTATGCTTTATACATCAATGGTCGCTTACAGTTTTCCAGCATAGACGAACACATCTACCATACATTTTTAGTGCATCCCACGCTTGCTGCTAGCGCCCGCCATAAGAAGGTATTAATCATTGGTGGCGGTGACGGGCTCGGTCTTAAACAAGTATTGCGTTGGGAACCTGAGCAAGTGACGCTGCTTGACCTCGATGCGGATCTAGTGAAGCTATTTACATCACCCGATACGGATATGCCCGAGAGATTGAGCCGTGCAATGTTGGCACTCAACGGCAATGCGCTAAACGATCCTCGTGTTACTGTGATGAACGACGATGCGTTTAATGGCGTCGATAAGCTGATTGCCAAAGGCGTGAAATACGATGCCGTTATCGTGGATTTGCCCGATCCGAGCCACCCCGATCTTAATAAACTGTATTCAGACTATTTCTACCGTAAATTAAAAGAACTGATGAGCAGTGACGGCGCTCTGACTGTACAGTCGACATCGCCTTACCACGCCCAGAAGGCCTTTATATCAGTAGCAAAAACCTTGGCATTAGCGGGATTTGACGTCAAACAGTACCATCATAATGTGCCCAGTTTTGGCGAATGGGGCTGGAGTATTGCCACCTTAAGCGGGCTCGATGCACAACACAGATTAGCTAAGTTAACTGAGTTACCCATCAAAGATGACTGGCTTACTTTAGGTTTAGTGGATGGTGCCTTCGAGTTTCCAGCAAACTTTTATCAAGATAGCGCTAATATCAAACCTAACACTCTGGGTTCATTAGAATTATATCATTACCACCAACAAGCTTGGTCTGAGAACCAAGGGCTAAATCTTTTTTAATAGGATGAGATAGCGCTTGACATATTATGTCTCAGTGCTATCTTTGAACACAGACATAATATGTCAATAAGGACAAATATGAATATCCATACCCTTGCCAATCACCTCAACAGTCTTGGCAACAACAGCCAAACTGGCTTTCAATTCGATTGCTATCCAATCGATGGGGAAGTCGAAGTGTTACAAGTGAATGTGGTCGGCCGTGAAGAAATCCCGGTATTTGTATCGGTAACGGACAACCAAATTCTCTGCATCAGTTATCTGTGGGGCGAGAACGAAGTCAACCAAGAGCGTCGCAGTGAAATGTTTGAAACCATGCTAGAACTCAACATTCCAATGCCCTTGTCAGCCTTTGCAAAAATTGATGACAAATACGTAGTTTACGGTGCGCTATCGCTACAATCTAGCATGCTCGAAATCGAGCAAGAATTAGCAGTTTTATCTGATAACTGTTTAGAAGTTATCGATGAATTGGTCGATTATCTAAAATAAGGAATCACATCATGGGCATTTTGAATAAAATTTTAACCGCGTTTCGCGGTGGCGCCACCGAAGTGGGTCAAAGCATCGTTGATGCAAACTCAACCCGTATTTTCGAACAGGAAATCCGAGACGCAGAAAAACACTTAACCAATGCGAAACGCCAACTGACTGATGTCATGGCAAAGGAAATGCAGGCTAGCCGTGAAATCGACCGCCTAAAACGTTCAGTTGCTGAGCACGAAAGTTATGTAACTCAAGCTCTAGATAAAGGTAATGAACCTTTAGCTATTGAAATTGCTGAAAAGATTGCTCAGTTAGATCAAGAGTTATCTGAGCAACAAAGCGCCAATGATAGCTTTAGTGCCCATGCTGCACGCTTGAAAGACTTAGTGAAGAAAACTGAACGCCAACTGTCTGATTATCAACGTCAGTTGAGCATGGTTAAAACCACTGAAAGTGTACAAAAAGCCACGGCAACCATTACGGACTCATTCGCGTCTAGCAACTCTAAGCTGCTGAACGCAAAAGATTCACTAGAGCGCATCAAAGCGCGTCAGCAACAGTTTGATGACCGCCTGAAAGCGGCAGAAACCTTAGCCGATGAAAACAGTGATAAGTCACTGCAATCTAAGCTAGCAGAAGCCGGTATTGGTGAGCAAAAGTCGAATGCTAATGCCGTGCTAGACCGAATCAAAGCACGTAAAAGCTAAGCAATGATTGACCCAATGCCGAGTCTCAGTGGGATGTTCCCCCTACTGACCTCGGCATTTTTGTTTTATCCACAACAATAATTGATCACGATTGCCCGTGAATATTTGCAGCCCATCAATATGAAGTCGCACGAGCATCGTCAGCAGGAGTCACTATGGGATTTTTAAGTAACATTTTTGGTAAGAAAGCCCCGCCACAGCGCGAGCTCAATCACCCATCCCAGCTTAATGTGGGCGACATGATCTCAATCGATGATAGTTTTGCCCTGCCACCCCAACTTCGCGGTCAACAATTAAGGGTCGAAGCCGTTCACACCTATGAATCTGAACGTAAACAACACTCCGAGTGGTTACTCAAAGGTCATGGCAGCGATACTCTCTTTCTGAGCATTGAGGAAGACGACGAAACCTATCTCGGCTTTTCGATGAAGATTTCCCGCGATCAAGTGGCGCAGTTGTTCGTTCTCGAGCAATTCAGCACCTTGTTCGATGAACCAGGTCATGCCGAATTAACCACGCAAGTCTTACCCGCTGGCTTAGCAGAACAATTTGAGCAATGGCTTGGAAAGCAATACCACCAAGTCACTTTTGCCGCGTTTGGCTATTTCCATCGTCAAGATTATCGTGGCCAAAAGCCACCACAAGATGCCAATGGCGCCACAGGTGAGCCATTCGAGTACTATTTATTACTTAATGACGATGAAAGCTGCGCCGTCGAAGTTGAAGTTTACGAAGGTGGCGACACAGATGTTGTTTTGACCCTTTATCGCCCGCTAACGGATATTCGGGAATACTGGCCAGCGAAATAATGCAAAATAAGATAAAGTGCGTGCTCGCACTTTATCAATAATCCCAATACAATCTCACTGATAAGCGCTAGAAACGGTTGATAGCAATAGGTAATACGCCATGAATAAAATCAAGCACCCACTCCCTGAGCAATGGTTAAAGAACCAACAAGCTGCGAAGGCAACACAAGTGGCTTTCGATCTCGATGAGAAATTTCAATACTCTATTCGTAAAGCAGCACTGGATGCTGGCGTAAGTCCCTCAGATCAAATCCGCACAATTTTAGGCCTAAGTGTGTCACGACGCCCAACCCGCCCTCGCTTAACCGTATCCCTCAATGCCGATGACTATGTGCAACTGGCTGAAAAATATGGCCTCACTGCCGAGGCACAGTTAGAAATTAAGCGCCGTGTTTTAGATGATTTAGTACATTTTGTCGATAAAACCTAACACTCAATTCCCAGCATATCCTCTTTTAATTTAGTCAAGTTACAGCCACATAAACAAGGATCATGATAAGCATGAGGCATAAAACCGCTTGGTTACAGCGCACTCACACTGGCGGCCCTTCGCCATTCGAATTCGCCATGATGTTATTATCATTGCTGTCAGTAGTCATCGTCCTCACCTTAACCTTTGGTCAACTTGAACGTGAGACGTATCGGTTACTGTTGTTCATTGATACTTGTATTTGCCTAATCTTCATGACTAATTTTTTTACAGGCCTTTATCGAGCGAGGAGTAAAGTTT
>JBOFUF010000188.1:0-11741 GCA_051652445.1 Shewanella sp. | reverse complement strand
GGCGAAAGAGGTCGGTTGCTCTACTGGCACCTTGTACAAGTTTTTTGAGCGCAAAGAAGATGTGTTAGTGTGTTTATTCTTAAGAAGCGCAACGTCTAACCACATACCGACTTTTCTCGCTAAATATCCCGAGTTAACGGCGCAAGAAAGAGTGCTGCTGCCGATCCTGTTTACCTTTGAAACGGTTAAAAGGAGAAAAAGTTTTGCAACATTACGCTCTGTTTCTGTCAATACCATGGTGTGGCAATTGGCGAGTGATGAAAAGGTGAAGCGTTTTAAAAAACGCATTAACGCATTTTGGGGCGGTTTTTTCGATTCAGTTAACTTAGCCGTGCAACAGGGCGAGTTAGAGGCTACGCCGTTACAAGTGAAAGACTTAGTGCAGGGCATCGCCTTCTTTTTAACCGGTTCACTCACTCAGTTTGAAAGTCAGCTTATTGCCCCTGAATACCTCTCGCATCAGCGTGAAACCACGTACCGCCATTTAGCTAGATTGATGGGGCAATACAAGTGGAAAAAGCCCTTAACCCCGGAGTTATTTGATGCATTAGAAGCGCGTACGGGAAAGTTTTTTGATCAGCATTATCGCGACCATATGAGCTGTGCCGCCTGTAGCGCCTTAGTAAAATCAAGCGATATCGGGTCCAGCTGTTCGCGCCAAGGTGTGAATCCCTCCCATGAACATACACCGCAGCCTATTAACAATGCACTCTATAAAGATGACGAGCACTAGGCAAGTAAGATAAATTCTAATGCGAGTCGATCACTGGTTGTGGGTTCAAAAGTGGGTTAAAAATGCAAAAATGGTTAATCATTTCTGATTAACCCTTTAAAATAAAACAACTTAATTATTGCTAATTAATTCATGCCGTACAATCGAAAGTGGTGTTTTTGGTTGTTTTTATACTTATTGGTTTGTCGATTTATTCCTTTGTTTATTCAAACTTCTTTTTCCTATCATGGCGGTAATTTTTAGTTGAGTAAGTTGGTGTGAGAACACTCGATACTGAGCGTTCAATTGACTCACGTAATCCTCCAAAGAGCTGAACTTCATTAGAGTATTTTAGGTAGTCCATAATGCCATCGCAGGTGGACTCGATAATTTCTTTTGCCTTTCTGATCCTAAACCGTTCACCTTCAGCCAATTTCAGTAAATGTGACTCATCAGGAAAAGCCTTGCTATTCGACAGTTTGAGCGCCATTTTGTTATCGATAGCGTCATAAATAAGAGTGTGGGTGATATCAAACGGTGGCGATACAAAAATATGGGACATGTCAGAGGTGTATTGCAGCGCAAAGTTCTTTAAATGTGCATCACCATTACCAATTAAGCAGTTAAATACAATGTACCGATATATTGTCTCAACTTCCGCTTGGCTGTTGGTATACAAGTGTGTCGCCTTAAGCAGAGTTTCATAGCTGCTACTGTATTTAGCGTCTGGGTCATTGGACTTCTTCAGTAGGGTGGTGAAATCCTCATAACCCAGCTTTGTGCCATCATCAGCCCTATCAAAGCGCTCGATCACAAATGTCTCTAAACTTTCTGACAGGTAGGTTTTAGGTGGCTCAAGTCCGCAATGGCGCGCCGCCTCCATACAAACAAACTCGTTAACCGTTAACAGCGGAAACTCGGCGTCGAATGATTTAACAATTAAATCTTTTTGCTCAATGGTTCGACTGGTTTTAATCGTGCCAGCACTCGGGATGCTAACCTTGGGCTGTACACCTGCGAGTGAGTTTCTGAGGTAATACTTTTCTAATAATTGAGGAAACAGCGGTTCTTCGCTGTTGTATGACAAGATATCACTAAGCGAAACGGACTCAGTCTCAGGCAAGGCTAGCACACTTTGATAAGAAAGCATGCCAACGCTATGTTCGCCTTGCAGTGCAAGTAAATACATGTCGTTTACTTTTGCATATCGCGCTAGTTTCTCTGCGATGAAACGGCGGTTAAAGCCTTCAGGTAGGTTTTGCGCAAATATTGGATGCAATGCGCCAGAAGCATAACCATCCATACCTTTCTGGGTCATGGTAAGTGATACGTAACGCTTGTCTTGCGTAGGCTGATAATGATGCACTGAGCCATGGGTTAAAACACCTCGCTCTGTATTGTCTGAATAAACCGTGATGTTATTGATTTTATTGGGCAAGCTAGATTCAGAGGCCATTATTTATCCTCCGAAAACAAATTATCAATTTCATCCCAATCTGGCAGTTTGTGTTGCTTTGGTATCACGTCAAACTGCAAACCAACGGCATCAAGCAAGCGTTCAAAGATATCGAACGAGCCAGTGAAGTGGCCATTTTCAATCTCAGAAATAGTCGTTTTATTGATACCCGTGAGTTCAGCTAAACGCTGCTGTGTATAACCTAGCGACTTTCTACTCTCACTTACTGCGTCACCCATCTCTTGTCTATTTGACATATATCCACCAGCAAAAGTTAGCTATATAGCTAACATCATAGTGTAAAAAGCAAAGGTTAGCTATATGGCTAACATTGGTCGTATAGAATAACGTGATGAAGCCAGAAGATTTTATCGTCTCTAATCCGCGCTGTGACTATGCCGAATGATGTCACGATTATGCCATCGCAATCGCAATCGCACCCGTATCTGTAATGTTGTTTTCTCAATATCTAATGATTTGCTGTATCCGCAGTCGTCTGCAGCGAGTTAACGTTTTGCTCGCTTCTATGCTCTCGATAATATCATGTAACCTAGTCAGTTATGGTGAGTTTTTCTAATGCACTTTAAGGTGGTGGGTTTTATCGGTGTGTAGCACTGTGTGTAACGCTGAATGCAAAAAGGGCTTCTATTAACTAGAAGCCCTTTCCAATACAACAACTTAATCATTACTGATTAATTCATGCCGTATTTTTTCAATTTTTTACGCAGAGTACCACGGTTGATACCTAGCATGTTTGCTGCGCGGGTTTGGTTGCCGCGAGTGTGTTGCATGATGATGTCAAGCAGAGGCGCTTCAACTTCGCTTAGCACCATTTCATACACTTCTTGTGCTTCCTGACCGTCCAACTGTGCGAAGAAGTTAGTTACGGCACGCTTGACGGCGTCACGTAATAACTGGGGCTTGATAGTGCCGTTTGCGGTTTCGATTTTGCCAACGGTAAGCTGGTGAACTTCTGTGGTAGTTGTCTGATCAAACATTCTATTCTGCTCTTTATTAATTCTGTACTAATTCATCAAAATAACATTCCACGAGGGAATACTGTTCTGCAGCGGTTTCCAGCCGATTAAAGTCAGCCCTAAATTGGCGCTGAGCTTCTTGGTCTAGGTACCATCCCATATGCTTTCTGGCGAAGCGGATACCCTTGTATTCACCATATAAGTCATACAGTTTGGTGAGGTGTTCCAGCATCACTTGACGCTGTTCGGCAACCTCAATGGGCGCTAGCTTATTACCCGTTTCCAAGTAGTGCTGGATTTCTCTGAAAATCCAAGGTCGTCCTTGAGCACCCCGTCCTATCATCAAGGCATCGGCACCGGTGTAATCCAGCACAAAGCGGGCTTTCTCCGGACTGTCGATGTCCCCATTGGCGACGACAGGAATCGAAACATTCTGTTTGATTGCTTTGATCGTGTCGTACTCAGCAAAGCCTCTGTACATGCATTGTCTCGTGCGGCCGTGAACGGCGAGCGAGGCGATGCCACAATCCTCTGCAATCTGGGCGATTTGAACACCATTCTTGTGTTCTGGCTCCCAGCCGGTGCGAATCTTTAACGTGACAGGCACATTCACTGCGGCGACCACGGCTTGTAAAATGGCTTTTACCAGCGGTGGATTTTGCATTAGCGCCGAGCCTGCCAGCTTTTTATTCACTTTTTTCGCCGGGCAACCCATATTGATATCAATGATGTGAGCACCTTGTTCTACATTGAACAAGGCGGCTTGCGCCATTAAATCAGGATCGGCTCCTGCTATTTGTACAGAGCGGATGCCTTCCTCGCCAGAATGCGTCATGCGCTGGCGGCTTTTATCGGTATCCCAAACCTCGGGATTGGATGAAAGCATCTCGGAAACCGCTAAGGCTGCGCCATAACGAAGACAAAGATTGCGGAAGGCTTGATCGGTGACACCTGCCATTGGTGCCACGATCAGCTGATTTTTCAGTTGATAGGGTCCAATCTGCATTTTATGTTTCACCTTAGCTCTTCAAAGGGGCGCTATAGTAGCCCTTTTTGTTGGCTGTGAAAAGGTCAATAAATGAACTGGAGGTAATTTTTTTTCTTGACTTTTAAGTGTTGAGAAGTGTGCGGTAAAATTGGCTTAAGCCAGCGGTGGCGCATGTTGCGCCACCCTTTAGCGCTATTTACGCTTGCCTGTCAAGCGGCTCCAATCTTCTTTGTGAGCCGCTGCGTCCATATCGAACCATTGGCTATAGAAGTCAGAGATTTCTTGGGCTTGTTCTTTGAGGAGACCGGAAAGGGCAAGTTTGCCACCGGTTTTAACGCGTTCGGCGATTAAAGGGGCTAATTCACGTAATGGGCCGGCAAGGATGTTGGCGACCAGAACGTCGGCTTTGAGATCGGCAGGTTGATCTTCTGGTAAGTACAGCGCCAGCTTGTCGACGACACAATTGCGTTCAGCGTTAGCGCGTGAGGCATCGATGGCTTGATAGTCGATATCGATACCGGTGACTTTCTTCGCGCCCAGTTTCAGTGCTGCGACGGCTAAGATGCCTGAACCGCAGCCAAAGTCGATCACTTCTTCATCGCTTAAATCTAAGCTGTCTAGCCACTCTAAACACAGTGCGGTCGTGGGGTGTGTACCTGTGCCGAAGGCAAGACCTGGATCGAGGATCACATTGACGGCGGTGGGGTCAGGGATTTCGCGCCAGCTTGGGCAGATCCATAAACGTGTGCCAAATTGAATGGGGTGAAAGTTCTCCATCCATTCGCGTACCCAGTCTTTATCTTCAATTTGTTCGACTTTATGGCTGAAGTTCTCACCGAGGAAAGGTAAGGTCTTCAGCATGGCGATGGTCGGTGTCAGATCGGTTTCAGCATCGAATAAGGCCACGACCACGGTATCGCGCCACAGTGGGGTTTCACCCAGTTTAGGTTCAAAAATAGGGGTGTCTTTACCGTCTTCGAAGGTGATAGAGACAGAGCCGTCTTCCATGAGCAAATCGCTGATGGTTTCAGCGTCATCGCTATTGGTATTGATACGGAGTTGGATCCAAGGCATGGGGGTATCCTGTGGCTGAGTGTTCAAAAGCTAAGGGTTCAACATATCGCGGTATTGTATACCCAAACTCTCTGAAAATGCAGGATTGAGCAGCAATTTAACGCGGTTTAGGTTAGTCGGCTCGGGGTTGTCCGCTTGAAACTAATTTTAGGCAAGTTAATGAAATGTATATGCATTATCTTGGTTTGGTCGGCGTTTCTCGACTCTCTCTCAAGTCAAGGGTCTTAGCTAACGATTGGACACAAAAAAGCCGCAGTGTTCATTGCGGCTTTTTTTGTCTAAATCAACGCCGAAATTAAGACTTAGCGCGTTTCATGGCAGTAAAGAACTCTTCGTTAGTCTTGGTCAACGCCAATTTATCGATTAAGAACTCCATTGCACTGACTTCATCCATAGGATTCAAAATCTTACGTAGGATCCACATTTTTTGCAGCTCCTCTTGATTCGTCAGTTTCTCTTCGCGACGCGTACCGCTGCGGTTGAAGTCAATGGCTGGGAACACCCGCTTTTCTGCCGCTTTACGTGACAAATGTAGCTCTTGGTTACCAGTACCTTTAAATTCTTCGTAGATCACTTCGTCCATCTTAGAACCCGTGTCCACTAACGCTGTAGCGATAATGGTCAAGCTGCCGCCGTGTTCGATGTTACGTGCTGCACCGAAGAAGCGCTTTGGACGGTGCAGGGCATTAGCATCGACACCACCCGTTAACACTTTGCCCGATGATGGGATAACGGTGTTATAGGCACGGGCTAAACGGGTAATCGAATCGAGTAGGATCACGACGTCTTTCTTGTGTTCAACCAAACGTTTTGCTTTTTCAATCACCATTTCGGCGACTTGAACGTGACGACTGGCTGGCTCATCGAAGGTTGATGCAATCACTTCACCTTTAACCAGGCGCTGCATCTCTGTTACTTCTTCAGGACGTTCGTCGATCAGCAATACCATCAACACCACTTCAGGGTTGTTGTTGCTGATGCTTTGAGCAATACCTTGAAGTAATAGCGTTTTACCCGCTTTTGGCGGTGCAACGATCAGGCCACGTTGACCTTTACCAATCGGTGAGCATAAATCCAGAATACGCGCAGTAATATCTTCAGTTGAGCCGTTGCCGCGCTCCATACGCATACGTTCTTCTGCGTGGAGTGGGGTTAAGTTTTCAAAGAGGATTTTATTGCGAGAGTTTTCTGGTTTATCGAAGTTAACTTCGTTGACCTTCAATAGGGCAAAATAACGCTCGCCTTCTTTAGGTGGACGAATTTTACCAAAAATGGTGTCACCTGTTCGCATGTTGAAGCGGCGAATTTGGCTTGGTGAGACATAGATGTCATCTGGACCAGCTAAATAAGAACCGTCTGAGCTGCGTAAGAAGCCGAAACCGTCCTGGAGTATTTCTAATACTCCACCACCGAAAATGTCTTCTCCACTTTTTGCGTGGGCTTTTAGGATTGAGAAAATAATGTCCTGCTTACGAGCGCGGGCCATATTTTCGAGCTTCATATTTTCAGCTAGTAAGACTAGGTCAGAAATCGGCGTGTCTTTTAATTCAGTTAAGTTCATTTTGGGGGTCTTGTGTTACGCGACAAAGCTTACCGCGATCAATCAGTAAGGATGTAATTCAGGATAGTGATTGACGAGCGAGATAGAGGTTATTAGAAAGAATCTGGTTATTAAAGTAGCACTAACAAGGCAGGGCGTCCAGAAATTTAGGGGGATTCCGGCACAATTAATTTATAGCTTGTGCCGGAGGTCACTCATTACGACATCAAATTAGATTTGTGCGTCGATAAACTCTTTCAATTGTGTTTTAGAGAGTGCGCCCACTTTCGTTGCGGCTAATTCACCGTTTTTGAAAAGTAGCAACGTTGGGATGCCACGAACGCCATATTTCGCTGGAGAAACATTGTTTTGATCAACGTTTAATTTAGCTATCGTCACTCGGCCTGCATATTCTTTAGACACATCGTCTAAAATGGGTGCGATCATTTTACAAGGGCCACACCATTCTGCCCAAAAGTCTACCAATACTGGCAAATCAGACTTTAATACGTCGTTTTCGAAGCTGTCGTCACTCAGGTATATAATTTTATCGCTCATGATGTTCTCCAGTTTGGTTGCCATCGCTGGTTTGTTAATGGCTTACCATGTATATTGGGGCTGAAAAATAGCTTTTCAAGTTACCTTTTTACAATGTGGCTATTTCAAACGATCGAGTATCTTATTGCAACCTCAACAGGTAAGCTTGCGCTATGAGCGAAACACATCTATCTACCCAAAGGTTTGCCGACCTACCTCTACATCCTGAGGTTAAACAGGCCCTTGCAGAGAACGGCTTCGAGTTTTGTACGCCGATCCAGGCGTTATCACTGCCTGTATTACTGCAATCAAAAGATATCGCAGGCCAAGCACAAACGGGCACGGGCAAGACCATGGCCTTTTTGGTCGCCACTTTTAATCATTTGTTATCGACTGCTATACCAGAAGGTCGACTGATTAATCAGCCTCGGGCCATCATTATGGCTCCGACTCGCGAATTGGCGATTCAGATTGCCAAAGACGCGATTTTACTGGCTAAACACACGCACTTAAAAGTGGGTATCGTTTATGGCGGTGAAAGCTACGATGTGCAGCGTAAGGTATTAGATCAGGGTGTTGATATCTTGATTGGTACTACGGGTCGAATTATTGACTACGTGCGCCAAGGTATTATCGGCTTGAACTCGATTCAGGCAGTGGTGCTTGATGAAGCCGATCGTATGTTTGACCTCGGTTTTATTAAAGATATCCGTTTCTTATTTAGACGCATGCCTGAGGCAAATCAACGCCTTAATATGTTATTTTCGGCAACCTTGTCGATGAAAGTACAAGAGCTGGCTTACGATCACATGAACGAGCCCGTGAAAGTCGAAATCGCGCCTGAAGAAAAAACCTCCAAAAACATCAAAGAAGAAATCTTCTATCCTTCCCAAGAAGAGAAGATGCGTTTACTGCTGACTTTAATTGAAGAAGATTGGCCAGAAAAAGCCATCGTTTTCTCTAACACTAAGCACAGTTGTGAAACGCTTTGGTCTTGGCTTGAAGGTGACGGACATCGTGTGGGTTTGTTAACAGGTGATGTGCCACAGAAAAAGCGTATCCGTATTCTTGAGCAATTTACCAGTGGTCAATTAGATATATTAGTTGCTACCGATGTTGCGGCTCGTGGTTTACATATTTCTGACGTTTCACACGTGTATAACTATGATTTACCTGATGATTGCGAAGACTATGTCCACAGAATTGGTCGTACGGGTCGTGCGGGTAACAAAGGCATGTCAATCAGCTTTGCTTGCGAAGAGTACGCATTGAACTTGCCGGCAATCGAAAGCTATATTAATCATTCGATTCCTGTGAGTAACTACGACAGTGAAGCCTTATTGGCCGATATTTCTACGCCCGCAAAGATTCACCGCAAACACCCAAGCGGCACTCGAAACCTGCGTGATCGACCCGGTGCTAGCCGTCCAGGTGCGCAGCGCAGTGGTGCTCGCCCTCCTCGTCATGATAGGACACGTAGACATTCGTAAATGCCGACACCCGCTTATGCCGCGATAACATTAGGCTCAAATAGTTTTAATATGCTGATCGCCAAAACACGTGGTGGTCAGCCGCATATTATTGCGAAATATAAACGCAAGGTGAGGCTCGCCGAAGGCATAGGCAACGATGGCCAATTAAGCCTCGATGCCATGCAGCGTGGCCTTGACTGTTTGAGTATGTTTGCCCAAATGTTGGTGCAACATAAGATTGAAGCAAATCATGTTGCTGTGATTGCAACCGCCACCCTTCGTCATATCAGCAATGCCGATGAGTTTACTCGGCGTGCATTACCCCTCTTAGGTCACCCGATCGACATTATCTCTGGCATGCGTGAAGCTGAGCTTATCTATCAAGGCATGGTGGCAACGACCTGTGGTCAGGGCCGTCGCTTAGTGATTGATATTGGCGGGGCGAGCACAGAGTTTATTATTGGCGATGGGCACCAAGTGTTGTTCAAAACCAGCCTGCCCTTGGGTAGCGTGACTTATAATCGTCAATTTTTCAGCAGTTTGCCGCTGCAGCAGTTAGATTTTGATGCTGCTAAGCAGCAAGTGCTCATCGCATTAGCAGAGCATAGACAGACCTTGCGTGATCTTGGTTGGCATTGTGTTGTGGGAGCTTCTGGCGCGGTGCAGTCAGTCGTCGAGGTGCTGGTTCACCGTGGTTTATCTGAGAAGATAACCCTCGATATTCTCAATCACTTGAAGGCTGAGATCCTCGCCCAAGAAGACATTAGCTTAATGGGGATTGCTGGGCTTTGCCCTGAGCGGGCGCCGACGTTTGCTGCCGGTGTCGCTATTTTATTAGCTTTGTTTGAGTTGCTGGGGATCGAGCATTTAGCCTTATCGGGTGGCGCGTTACGTGAAGGTGTTTTAGTGATGTTAGCCGAGCGGATTATTGAACGCTAAGCGCGGCAGCGGCAAGCCAACAATGACGCTGCGCTCCTTCTAGGATGTAGATTCTAGGCTCTATGCTCTAGGCTCTAGATTCTAGAATCTATCCGTTGTGCTTATTTCAATATTGCGGCTAAATCTTTTTCGAGTGAAACCGTTGGGCGTTCGACGATGCGGCCGACTTCTTTACCTTGCTGCAGCACAATAATGGTTGGAATACGCGTAAAATCGTACTTTGCTGCTAAGCCTTTCGGATCTTGCTTCGTTCGGTCGACACCAATATAGGTCACTTTAATATTGGGATTAGCCACTTCTTCCATAATACGGATAAAGCGCGGTGTTTCGCGGTGACAATCTGAACACCAAGTGCCAATGATCACAATAATTTCAGTCGGTTTGGTGAGGCTTTTAAGTGGGGCGATTGCCGCCGTGTCGACTTGATAGCTTTGATACCCTTCGCTAAATTCATTGAGTTCGGTGACTAAATGTTGTGCTTCGACTATGCCAGTTAATATCACTTCTTGTTTCTCCTCACTGCAGGTTGCTATTAAACCCTGTTGTTGTTCTTCAAATCCACAGCCACCATTGGCGAGTAGCTGACAACTAAAAAATAAGGCGGTTGTGGCTAGGATTGCCTTAACGTTATTGTGCATGATGCGCCCTTAAAATCGAAGAGAAAGAATGACATTCGATTCAAACATTATTCTGGATGGGATTAAAGCGATTAATTGATTTGCTGCAAGCAAGATCACGTATTGTTAATATCTATCAGCGTAACGATCACGAAATGGCTTAGTTTGTGGAGTTAAGGCATGGAAAAAGTGCATCCCCGAATCGTGATCCGGGGACAAACACATTGAGGCTAAGGTCAATGACTTGATGACTGAGCCAGAATTTTCTCAAGAATAGGCTTATTCGCCTCGGGGAAGTCGTAATGGGTTAAGTCGGTTTTAGTGACCCAAGCGATAAGCTGACCTTCGAGACCTTGGGCTGTGCCGGTAAACGCGGTGACGCAATGAACATCGAGTAACACCTGTTTATCGGGATAGTCGAAACTCAGCGCCATAAATGGCTGACTATCAGTGACATTGAGCGCGACTTCCTCCTTGAGCTCCCGGATCAATGCCTGCGTGACCGTTTCGCCAACCTCGACTTTACCGCCCGGAAATTCCCATTTGCCACCTTGATGTAAATGATCGGGGCGTTTTGCCAACAGAATATCACCCACTGAGTTAGTAATAATGCCGACGGCAACATGGATGCGTTTAGTCATAATATTTATCTATTGATTAATAAGTCGGGTAAAAGTGAGCCCATTAAGACGGCGAGCTGAGCAGTGATGGGGATCCCACACATTACTCTTTAAAAAAATCGCCTTCATCGAGATCAAATTCATCGAAGGATTCGGGATCAAATTCGGCTTTGACGGGGATGACGTGTTTTTCTGACGCCCAATCGCCAAGGTCAATCAACTTACAGCGCTCGCTGCAAAAAGGTTTGAATGCTGATAGGGGAACCCACTCGACAGAGGCTTTGCAAATAGGACAGTTAACAGTTAATGGCATAATGTGGATCTCGTGATGTACTGCTGGATAACGGATAACGGATAACGGTCGTCAGTGTAAAGACTTCATGCACAGGTAGCCAGTAAGAAATGAATCTAACGGTCAGAGTGGCGTTATTGATCAAATTGCACAAAATGGATAGCAAATCGGTTTTTATTGCCGCCAATCCTAGGGGCGCATCCGTGTGCAGCATCGACGTTAACCCGCACTCATGCCAGAGCTTATGGGCTATCGCCCTGATAAACACCGGCGTGGGCAGTGGCATTATCATAATGTGTCGTGCTACGAGTCCGTTGCAATAATAAGCGGATGGGGGTCAGCAAAGGCTCGAAATACACTATTCGAGCTGCAAGTCGCTGCGGATTTTCTCGTTTAAGGGCTGCTCGTCAACGAGTTCAGTCATGGGGGGAATAAGTGCCAGAGAGTTGCAGATAGTGTTGGTGCAATACTCGCACCTGTTGTTTTAAGGTTGATATCTCTGCCTGATTATCAATAA
>JBOFUF010000187.1:0-2567 GCA_051652445.1 Shewanella sp. | reverse complement strand
CGAGGGATGGGTTGCGAATTTCCATCAGGTTCGTCGCAATCTCGTTAGCCACTGCCAATTGTTCTTTGGCCGAGGTCGCAATTAGCACACTCATTTCAAATACTTTGTTGCCGCTCTACCAAGGCATCAATACAGATGGCCAAAATACTCAACTCGTCTTTTATTTCAAAAAAGTTTAAACGACCGGTTAAATCACCTGATGTGGCCCGTTTTAGCGCCATTACAGTCGTATAAAGGGCGCCGCCCACGAAGCTTGAAATGTAGTCACTCAATAAAAACAACACAAACAGTACTGCAGCCATTAGGCTGTAAATCAGCGGGTTATCTCTGGCGAGCAGGCATCAAGTTCTTTGTTATCTAAGGGGATTAGAGTGATCAAGTTTTTTCGTTAATGCGACTGACTGCCCTTGGCGGTTTACTCATGTCATCGATACCGCCGCGAGCGATGGATTGGGCTTTGCTGTCGGCGTCATTTACCGAAACAATGCTGACATTACCTTTGATTTCGCGGCTTAGCGGGTTAAGGATCCTTTGGCGTGCTTGCTCTGGTAGTTTGCTATATCAGCTGCCAGTGACTTGATTAATTTGTTGTGAAGTATTTTGTAGCGGGTTGAGCTGTCCTTGTACTAAGGTTTGCTGGGCTTGGTTATCTAGGAAAAGCGCCAGTCCAACAATCATCAACATGGGGACGATAGCGAGAATAGCGAATTTGGTTTTAAGGTCATATGGATAAGATATTGATCTATGCAGCGAAACTTAACTTCTTTCATGAGTGCCTCGATAAAATGGGCGGTGAACTGAATGTATAACGGTTAGTTTGCCATAGACTTTATCGCTTGCTATTTTGTA
Organism: Shewanella sp.; assembly: GCA_051652445.1. GTDB lineage: Bacteria > Pseudomonadota > Gammaproteobacteria > Enterobacterales > Shewanellaceae > Shewanella. The sequence continues at coordinate 1,718 of JBOFUF010000187.1, read as the reverse complement.
ACAATCTGCCTGCGTCGTTTGTTGCATTTTTAGTGTAATACAGGCGCGATATTACAATCCAGCTACAAGTGTTTCTGGTGGCTGAAGGCGGAAGTTGTTTACGTCAGAATCGAGGTTTGGGTTTTCGCTTGATCAAAACTCAGGCTCCTAACTGGGGTAACACATGAATTTACATGATAAAAATCCCCAATAAGCCCTAGTAATATGCCGCTCGCTCGCGTAAAATTTCTATCCTTTTATTTCGTTAAAGCTGGCAAAGCGTCTGGCATTAACGCCCGATAACCTGAGCACCCAAATAGCCTGAAAGTTTGGCGCCCATAGCACTTGTTTATCAAGCGCGACTATGCACTGGAAGAGAAAATGCAGCAGTTAACTGAGATCGTAGAACAAGCCTTAGTCATTATTGACCAGGCCAGTGATCTAAAAGCACTGGATGATATCCGGGTCGATTACCTGGGTAAGAAAGGTAAGATCACTGACATGATGAAAATGATGGGTCGCTTAAGCCCTGAAGAAAAGCCAGCCTTTGGCCAAGCGGTCAATGATGCTAAACAGGCGATTCAACAAAAATTAACTGAGCGCATCGATGGTCTGAAAAGTTCGGAATTGGAAGCCAAATTAATCGCTGAAAAGATTGATGTGACTTTGCCAGGCCGCACCCAAGAGATCGGTGGCTTACATCCTGTGACTCGAACCATTGAGCGTATCGAAACCTTTTTCGGGGAATTAGGGTTCTCGGTAAAACAGGGGCCTGAAATTGAAGATGATTTCCACAATTTTGACGCGCTGAATATCTCTGAACACCACCCAGCCCGTGCGGATCATGATACGTTTTACTTCAATCCTAAACTGATGCTGCGTACCCAAACTTCGGGTGTGCAAATCCGTACTATGGAAACTGAAAAACCCCCATTACGTATTATTTCTCCGGGTCGTGTTTATCGTAACGATTACGACCAAACTCACACGCCTATGTTTCACCAAGTGGAAGGGTTGTTGGTGGATGAACATGTCAATTTTGCTGAATTAAAAGGCATTTTGCATGATTTTCTGCGTAACTTTTTCGAAGAAGATCTGCAAGTGCGTTTCCGTCCATCTTACTTCCCCTTCACTGAGCCTTCGGCGGAAGTGGACGTGATGGGCAAAAACGGCAAATGGTTAGAAGTGCTAGGTTGTGGCATGGTACATCCAAATGTGCTGCGCAGCGTTGGCATCGATCCAGAAAAATACTCTGGTTTTGCTTTTGGTATGGGTGTCGAGCGTTTAACTATGTTGCGTTACGGCGTAAACGATTTACGTGCGTTTTTTGAAAACGACCTACGCTTCCTGAAGCAATTTAAATAACGGAGCTGTAATAGCATGAAATTTAGCGAATCTTGGCTTCGTGAATGGGTAAATCCTTCTGTCAGCCGTGAAGCATTATCCCACCAGATCACTATGGCCGGTCTCGAAGTCGATGACGTTGAAGCTGTGGCTGCCGATTTTAGCGGTGTCGTGATTGGTGAAGTGGTGGAGTGTGGTCAGCATCCCGATGCCGATAAACTGCGCGTCACCAAAATCAACGTCGGTGGTAGCGAACTTATCGATATCGTCTGCGGTGCACCCAACTGCCGTCAGGGTCTTAAAGTGGCCGTGGCTATGGTTGGCGCCGTATTACCTGGCGATTTCAAAATCAAGAAAGCCAAGCTGCGTGGCATGCCATCAGAAGGCATGTTGTG
>JBOFUF010000186.1:0-2134 GCA_051652445.1 Shewanella sp. | reverse complement strand
TGATCAATACCGCTACGCCTAAGGCGATACCGGCAGTCGATGCGAAGGAAATAAAGCTAATAAAGCTGTTAGATTGACGGGCACGATAAAAGCGCCAGCCAATGGATAAAGCTAACGGTCCTTTCATGCTTGGGTTTCCGCCGCTAATTGTAAGTACCCATTTTTCATCATCAATTGGCGATCCATACGGGCAGCCAATTTATGATCATGGGTTACGACCACAAATGCTGTGCCGAACTGTTCAGCAAGCTCCCGAATTAATCCATAAACGGCATCGCCACTGTTGGCATCTAAGTTTCCCGTAGGTTCATCAGCCAGCACTAACTTAGGTTTATTAATCAACGCCCTTGCAATAGCGACACGCTGACGTTCGCCGCCCGATAACTCGGCAGGAATATGAGTCATGCGATGACTTAACCCTACCCGGTCCAATAATACTTTGGCGTCGGCGAGTGCTAGCTTGCGATCTTTCCCTTGAATAAATGCCGGCATCGCCACGTTTTCTAGCGCAGTGAATTCTGGCAATAAATGGTGAAATTGATAGATGAAACCGAGATCTTGATTGCGGATCTGCGCTTGGCGCGAACTGGATACTTGATATAAATCCTCACCTAATAGCAAAACCTTGCCCGCGGTTGGCTCATCTAACGTGCCCATAATGTGTAGCAGCGTACTTTTACCTGAGCCGGAGCTGCCGACGATTGCCAACTGCTCGCCCTTAAAGACTTGCAGGTCGACATTAGACAACACTTGCGTGGTCACAGCGCCATCATGGTAACTCTTACTGACACGCTGCACTTGCAATAACACGTCTTGCATTGAAGTTCTCTCTTTAACAGGCTCTGACATTGATTTATTTTGTGAAATCAATGAATTTAATGATTTTTACCCTAGCAAAACGTCACTCATGGGCGTGATACGTAGATAGTTGCGTAGATGGTTACGCAAATAGTTGCGTATTTACTCGTATCTCAGCGCAGTTGCGGGTTGCACATTGGCGGCGCGCAGCGCGGGATATAACGTCGCCAACAAGGTGACCAATAATGTGCCTATCACGATCACTGACAACTGCATCAACTCCAGTTTCACCGGCAAATGCTGCCCAGTACCTAAAATTGAGATACCTAATGCCGCCATAATACCATTAAGATTCAAAGTGATAAATATGCCTGTAGCGAGCCCAAGTACTAAACCCAGTACCGCATTGAGTGATCCTTGCACCACGAAAATCCCCATCACAGCGGGCGTGGTTACCCCTTGGGTTTTAAGTACCGCGACATCCGTGGTTTTATCAACCACCATCATGACTAACGCCGAGACGATATTGAAGGCAGCCACGGCCACAATGAGACTCAACATCAGCGACATCATATTTTTTTCCATTTTTACCGCGCCGAATAAATGGCCATAGGTATCACGCCAATCGCTGGTTGTAGCCTTAATACCTTGTTTAGCCAATATTTCCTGTACTTTTGGCGCTAAAGCGGGCGCACTAAAGGGATCGGTTAAATACAGTCGAAGCTGATCGATAGCCTCACTCGGCTGGCGCATGAGACGTTTCGCATCTTGATAATGGATATACGCCACGCCCGCATCGACCTGCGAGCCCATTTCGAAAATGCCCGAAACTAAAAACTTACGTTGGCTCGGCACTGGGCCTAAGGGCGAATACACCACTCCATCGCCACTTAATAACCGCACCGTACCACCGGGAGCGACTTTCAGCTGCCGTGCCAGTTCAGCACCTAAAATCACTTTGTAGCCACCACTCGTTAACTGTTCAAATGCACCTGAATAAGTGTGCTGCGAAATGGAGGATAACTTTTCCGCTAATTCGGGAAACACGCCATAAACCTGCACGGCCCGAATACTCGCCGCCGATTGCACCATCGCCTGCGTCGACACGCTCGGCGTAACACCTAACACCCCCGGTAAAGCGTTAAGCGCACTCGCCTGCTTTGTCCAATCGACTAACGGCGCTTCGCTGTAAAGCGTTAATTGTGGCACGGCACCCAAGATACGTTGCTTAAGCTGGCCTTCCAGACCATTCATCACCGAACTGACAACGATCAGAGCGGCAACGCCTAAAAAAATACCTGAAACGGCAAATAAGGTAATGAACGACGCGAACGTG
>JBOFUF010000185.1:0-8261 GCA_051652445.1 Shewanella sp. | reverse complement strand
CAGTTAGTCAACGACGCGCTCGATAGTGAGTTTTTAAAACAAGCACAACTTGCCGGACTCGTTGCGCTAAAGGGCCATCGTATCGTCGGCGGCATGCGTGCTAGCCTCTACAATGCCATGCCACTAGAGGGCGTGGTAGCCTTAGTGACGTTTATGAACGCCTTTGCGGCTAAGCACAGTAACGACTAACCCTGCAGTGGGCATGAATGGCAATGTAATATTGCCCGAACATCGCGACACGTGAGCACTCAAAATCGAATGCCGCAGCATTCGTTTTTTTTCACCATTTATAACAGTGGATATTTTTAAAAAACAAATAAAATCAATAATAAATGTGATGGTGCGACTTGCTTTGTCAGTGCGTAGTCGATAGCTTGCCGTACGACAGCGACAATCATAAGTCGTTACGTGTGATGATGTTTTTGCGTCGTGCCGCCTTGCCGTATGACATTAAATGGCGAATGCAGTCCTTAACACGTCAGCGAGTAGGTAAACTAAAAATGGATGTTTACAACATTTATGGATGACTTTAGCCCCTCAGATTTAAAAGCTATTCTGCACTCTAAACGCGCCAACATGTATTACTTGGAACGTTCCATCGCGTCTCGGGAAGATATCTCCAGGAATACCTTAGTGAGTTCTGTTATCGATTCAATCCCAGGCAAATGGAAAAAGAAATACCGAATAGACTGTTAAATCTAGCAATAATCCACTCGCCAGTACATTCTCACTGAGCCAAGTACATAGGCATGTAAAATATTAAACCCAAGTAATCAACGTTCAGTAAAGCATGCAGTTCTGCCTGATGGAATGACGATTTTAGGAGCGAGATTTTCTTTGGTTAAGAGATTTAACAACGCTAAATCCCGCCCTAGGGAAGGTGCCGAGTAGACACTCGCTAGCGTAGAAATTTGGTCCATGATATAGTGCGTGTTTTTGAGGGCCACGTATTAAAAATGAACGAACTTAACGACTTTTTCATTCAAACATATTGGTGGTTGTCATTCTTTGGCGGCTTGCATTGCCTTACATTTGTTATTTATATTCGTTATTTTAATCGGGCGGATGGCAATCAAACACTCCTCACTGCGTACTTAAGCATCATTTCCATATATTTCTTTATGGGTATGCTTACTCAGGATAATAGCCCTATCCCCCTTCATATTGTATTTAATGAGATTAACACTCTCTATTTTTTACTCATGCCTTTGCTCTATCTGTATTGCAAGCGCTGCTTATTACCAAAAAATAAAAACTACTTTATTTCAAAGCATTATATACCATTCGCATTAATGTTTACTTTCGCAACATTAGATCTCACTCTACAATTAACCAAGTATCCTGCAGATGGCAGCACACTTGTCGAAATACTCAAGGGAGTTAACCATAGTTACTTGGGCACTATACTACCCGCACTGATATCGATACAGACCTGCTGTTACTTTATTGCACTATGGGTATTATTCCATCGGCATAAATACAGCAAGCTGAATACGACTCAAGATGAGCTAGGTTACATTCAATTCCATTGGCTAATAGGTTTAACTTTTTCTATATTACTGAGCTGGTTGGTGAATGTATTTGTGATGGTATTACCTATCTATCTCGGTGAAAATCTATCCCTATTATCTCACGCATTACCAAGATTGACCTTGTTACTGAGCATGTATATGTTAGCGATATATGGTTTAAAGCAAATTACCCGTTCAGCTTATTTAAAAGGCTACATGGCCAAACAACCAAAGCAACATCCGCTTTCAATTGAAAGCGTTCTCACACAAGAGGAGTATGAGTTTCTACAGCAAGTTCAACAGGATGATACAGAAAAAAATCAAGGTTCCTCACCACATACGGCAGGGCCGGATCCCACTTTTAATTGAACTTTTACGCATAGTCATGATCTGATCACCACTATCAATTACTGACTGTTGCGGAACGTGTCAACCTTACTTGAACCAGCTTGTTAAAAATTAAGTTACTTTAGGGATTGCTCGCTGCAGTGTTGGGAAGTTAACCTCTTTCTCCATGGTGGCTTGATCTGCATCCTCCGGAATCGGATTGATGTAGACCTCAGCTGGGGGCATCGAGATCCTTGGCCGACCTTTGCTGCAGCTAGTGGTAAGCGGTACTTAAAGTACTTTAGCGATGGATTGTGCTAAGTAATCGACGTTATCTTCACTGATCCCTGCAATACTGATGCGACTCGAACCCACCATATAGATACTGAATTCTTGTTGCAGGCGCGCCACTTGCTCTGGATTAATCCCGAGGAAGGAGAACATGCCTTTTTGACGGGCGATAAAGCTAAAGTCACGGTCTACACCATTGGCTTTAAGTTTGTCCACGAGGATGGCACGGTTGCCGTTGATGCGATCGCGCATGATTTTTAGTTCATCAAGCCATTCTTGGGTTAGTGTTGCCGATCCTAAAATGGTCTCAACAATCGCTGCGCCATGGGCTGGCGGCATAGAGTAGAGGCAGCGCACCACATAAAGCAGCACAGATTGCGCAACATTAGCAGTATGGGCGTCTTTAGCCATCACAGAACACGAACCGATACGTTCCCGGTACAAACCGAAGTTTTTCGAACATGAGCTGCACAGGATCATATTGTCAACCGCTGCCGCCATGTGGCGGACACCGTAGGCATCACTCTGCACGCCATCACCAAAACCTTGGTAGGCCATGTCAATCAGTGGCGTAAAGCCTTGATCTTTTGTCAGCGCAACCACTTTATCCCATTGCTCTGTGGTTAAATCCATCCCACTTGGGTTATGGCAACAGGCGTGCAATAGCACCACATCATCAGGACTCACTTTGGCTAACGTAGCGAGCATCTCATCAAATTTCAGTGATTTGCTGTCATAGTCATAATATGGATACGTTTTAACGGTAATACCCGCCGCGTCGAACAAGCCAGTATGGTTAGCCCACGTTGGGTCGCTTACCCATAACACCGCATTTGGGTTACAGCGTTTAATAAAGTCAGCGGCAACACGTAGTGCGCCTGTACCACCTGGGGTAGACACAGTGCGAATACGGTTGGCTAGAATAGCACAGTGCTCAACACCAAAGGCGAGTTCGGTCATGAGGGTGTTGAATGCTGGCGAGCCCGTTGGGCCGATATACACTTTGGTGGTCTCGGTATCGAGACGGAATTTTTCGGCTTTTTTCACGCAGCTAAGAATAGGGGTAACGCCGCGAGGGTCTTTATAAACCCCTACGCCTAAATCCACTTTTTGCGGGTGAGTGTCTTCGCGGTATTGGGTTAACAGGCCAAGGATGGGGTCCGCTGGCATTGCGATGAGTGAGTTAAACATAGCTCCATCTACCTTTCTAGTTATAGTGCAATTATGAGGGTTCGTATGACGCGTATTGCCTATTCATGCTGGGAATCGGCAATTCGTTCAAATGAATCGTTTCAAATATGCGTTACTTATGATTTGACGACTAGAATAGCGCGGAAAGATAAAGCATTTAAAGTGAAAACTGTGATTGCGCGCCAGTGTTCTTGGAAAAAAACTGCCAAAAGTACGGTTAAATCATAAATTAACCCGCTAAATTTTGCATTTTTATTCGTTTCACGCTGTTTCAGCAAATAATCGGACTAAAAAGCCATTTTTATTAAAAAAACGGTTGAATCCTTAGCCACAATCGGTAATTTTATAACAACGAAGCACCCACAAGGTCGCCGCGCTTTTTATTTGTAATCTTAACTTGCCGCTCTGTAGCGTGAAGTGGCCATTTTGCGTATTCAGTCTGCGTGATCGTAATGATGACGCCCTAGAGAGAAAGAAGATTTATTGATGAAGCAATTACGTCTTGAACCTGTTGTGCATGTCCGCGGTGAGATCAATATTCCGGGCTCAAAAAGTATTTCAAATCGTGCCTTATTATTAGCAACATTAGCCCAAGGCACAACCACACTTACCAATCTGCTCGATTCAGATGATATCCGCCACATGTTGTCATCTCTCAAGCAGTTAGGGGTGAACTACCGTTTATCGCAAAACAATACTGTGTGTGAACTCGATGGTTTAGGTGGCGTGATTTTCTCAGCCTGCGCGCAAACATTATTTTTAGGCAATGCAGGCACCGCGATGCGCCCCTTGTGCGCAGCGTTAACCTTAGGCCAAGGTGAATTTACCCTTACGGGCGAACCACGTATGGAAGAGCGCCCCATTGGTGATTTAGTCGAGGCTTTAAGGCAACTCGGTGCCAATGTCGTTTACCTTAAAAATGACGGTTTCCCGCCGATGACCATTAATGCCACAGGACTTAATGGCGGTGATGTTGACATTGCCGGCGACTTATCGAGCCAATTCCTCACTGCGTTATTGATGGTGGCGCCGCTTGCTAAGGATTGCGTGAATATCCATGTCAAAGGCGAGTTAGTCTCTAAGCCGTATATCGATATCACTATCGCCTTGATGGCGCAGTTCGGCGTTAAAGTCATTAACCATGACTATGCCCGTTTTGAGATTGTTGCCGGCCAGCGTTATATATCACCGGGTAAAGTACTGGTAGAAGGCGATGCCTCATCGGCATCATATTTTCTCGCCGCTGGGGCGATTAAGGGCGGCGAAGTTAAAGTCACCGGTGTGGGCCGTTTGAGTATTCAAGGCGATATAAAATTTGCCAATGTGCTCGAAAAAATGGGCGCAGAAATCGAGTGGGGCGATGACTATATTATTGCCCGCGGCGCTCAATTAACGGCAGTCGATTTAGACATGAACCATATTCCCGATGCGGCGATGACCATTGCAACCGCAGCCTTATTTGCCAAAGGCACGACGGTTATTCGCAATATTTACAACTGGCGCATCAAGGAAACTGACCGCTTAGCCGCAATGGCAACTGAGCTTCGAAAAGTGGGCGCGGTGGTTGAAGAGGGGAATGACTACATTAAAATTACCCCGCCTGGCGTGATTAACACCGCTGAAATCGATACCTACAACGATCATCGCATGGCCATGTGCTTTTCGATGCTGGCCTTTGCCGATTGCGGTATCACCATCAATGATCCTGACTGTACTTCTAAAACATTCCCTGACTATTTTAAGCAGTTTGCGAGCCTGCAAGGCTAAATCAGGCGGTTGCGGTAGTGGCACAACAAACGATATCAACAATAGTAAGCCGTATTGGTGCGGCTGCTAATCCTCATAAAAAATCCACGGATTTTGTTTGTCTTTTGTTGTACAATACGGCGCGCTCATTTTCGGGGGCTCACTTGATGAACTCACGGATGATGGTTATTTTTTGCGGAGGAATGTATGTCTGGACGGGCTCCTGTAGTCACAATCGACGGCCCAAGTGGTGCTGGTAAAGGTACAATTAGTCAATTATTGGCTCAGCATCTTGGTTGGCAACTACTTGACAGTGGTGCTATTTACCGAGTACTTGCGCTTGCAGCAATTCACCATAACGTAGAACTAGAAAATGAAGAATCAATCACGCTGTTAGCGGCACATCTGGATGTGAAGTTTCTAACAGGCAATGATAAAGATCCGGTTCAAGTGATATTGGAAGGAGAGGATGTTACCACCGACATTCGCACTCAAGAGTGCTCTAATGCCGCTTCAAAAGTTGCCGCTTTCCCGCGGGTAAGAGAAGCCTTATTGCGTCGCCAACGGGCCTTTAAAACGGCGCCAGGGTTAATTGCCGATGGTCGCGACATGGGGACGGTTGTTTTCCCAAGTGCACCAGCAAAATTATATTTAACTGCCTCAGCGCAGGAGCGTGCCCAAAGACGCTATAATCAGTTGCAGGACAAGGGCTTCGATGTTAATATCGACCGCCTTTTAAGTGAGATTATCGAACGTGATGATCGCGATATGAATCGTCCGGTGGCTCCTTTAGTCCCCGCCGAGGATGCGCTCATTATCGATACGAGCGGAAAGGGTATTGATGAAGTGCTGGCGCTGGCGCTTAACTTTATCAACCAAAAATTATCTGGCACTAACTAAGTTAGTCCACCAGATAGGTATTCGTATTAAGGATGATACGGATAATTTGACTGACTCCACGTCTAGGACGGACAGTGGTTTAATAAAGAAAGTAACCTAAACATGACTGAATCTTTTGCTGATCTATTTGAACAATCCCTTCAAACTCTGGAATTTCGTCCAGGCTCTATCGTTCGTGGTACTGTTGTATCAATCAAAAACGGTATGGTACTGGTTGACGCGGGTCTGAAGTCTGAAAGCCCAATCCCAGCTGAACAATTCAAAAACGCACAAGGCGTTTTAGAAATTCAAGTTGGCGATGAAGTTGACGTAGCTCTTGACTCTGTTGAAGACGGCTTCGGTGAGACTCAACTGTCTCGCGAAAAAGCGAAACGTCATGAAGCTTGGATCGTTCTGGAAAAAGCTTATGAAGATGCTGAAACTGTAATCGGTATCATCAATGGTAAAGTGAAAGGCGGTTTCACTGTTGAATTAAACGGTATCCGTGCCTTCTTACCAGGTTCTCTAGTTGACGTGCGCCCAGTTCGCGACACCACTCACTTAGAGTACAAAGAATTAGAATTCAAAGTTATCAAGCTAGACCAGAAACGTAACAACGTTGTTGTTTCTCGTCGTGCAGTTATCGAATCAGAAAGCAGCGCTGAGCGTGATGCACTGTTAGAAAACCTGCAAGAAGGTCAAGCAGTTAAGGGTATCGTTAAGAACCTGACTGACTACGGTGCATTCGTAGATTTAGGTGGTGTTGACGGTCTGCTACATATCACTGATATGGCGTGGAAACGTGTTAAACATCCATCAGAAATCGTCAATGTTGGCGATGAAATCAACGTTAAAGTACTTAAGTACGATCGTGAGCGCACTCGTGTGTCTCTGGGTCTGAAACAACTTGGCGAAGATCCATGGTTAGAAATCAGCAAACGCTACCCAGAAAGCACCCGTTTAACGGGTCGCGTTACTAACCTAACTGACTACGGTTGCTTCGTCGAAATCGAAGAAGGCGTTGAAGGTCTGGTTCACGTTTCTGAAATGGATTGGACTAACAAGAACATTCACCCATCTAAAGTGGTTAACTTAGGTGATGAAGTTGAAGTTCTGGTTCTGGACATCGATGAAGAGCGTCGTCGTATTTCTCTAGGTCTGAAACAATGTAAGACCAATCCATGGGATGACTTCGCAACTCGTTACAACAAAGGCGACAAGGTTTCTGGTAAGATCAAGTCAATCACTGACTTCGGTATCTTTATCGGTCTTGACGGCGGTATCGATGGTCTAGTTCACCTGTCTGACATTTCTTGGAACGGTACTGGCGAAGACGCAGTTTCTGAATACAAGAAAGGCGATGAAATCCATGCAGTGGTTCTGTCTGTAGATCCAGAGCGTGAGCGCATCAGCTTAGGTGTTAAGCAAACTGAAGATGATCCATTCAACGCATACTTAGCTGACAAGAAGAAAGGTACTATCGTAAACGGTACTGTTTCTGCTGTTGATGCTAAAGGTGTCACTGTTGAATTGGCTGACACTGTTGAAGGTTACATCCGTGTAGCTGACATTTCACGTGAGCGTATTGAAGATGCATCTACTGTCTATAATGTAGGTGATGCAATCGAAGCTAAGTTCATGGGTGTTGACCGTAAGAACCGCTCTATCAGCCTGTCAATCAAAGCGAAAGACGAAGCTGAAGAGAAAGAAGTAATGGCGACTCTGAACAAACAAGATGACGCTGTTATTAGCAATGCAATGGCTGAAGCGTTTAAAGCAGCTCGTAAATAATCGCCTGTTGTTTGGGGAGAGATTTCTCCCCATTAGGCGACTGTGTTTGGCTTGATAATAGGGGATAGCTAGGATGACAAAATCTGAACTTATCGAAAAACTCGCCACCAGGCAGTCGCAGCTGTCGGCGAAAGAGGTTGAAGGTGCAATCAAAGAAATGTTGGAGCAAATGGCAACAACATTAGAGAGCGGTGATCGTATTGAGATCCGTGGCTTTGGTAGTTTCTCGCTTCATTATCGTGCACCGCGGACTGGCCGTAATCCAAAGACGGGTTCATCTGTCGACTTGGAAGGTAAATACGTCCCGCACTTTAAGCCAGGCAAAGAACTGCGCGAGCGTGTTGACGCCGTTAATGTGTGATTGACCGCATTGTAAAAAGCCTCCGTTAGGAGGCTTTTTTGTCTCTAGTGTAAGGCAATGCTGGTCAGCTAAGTAAATTTCTTGGATAATCATTAAATTGAAACGCGTTTAGGGAGTGCAGCGTGAAATCATTTATAGCAACTGTGTTTGTGGCACTGTTATTT
>JBOFUF010000184.1:0-2924 GCA_051652445.1 Shewanella sp. | reverse complement strand
GTTTAGAGTGGGAGCATATTCAACAAGTGCTCAATACGAATCAAGGCAATGTCTCGGCTACCGCCCGTCAACTAGGGATGCACCGACGTACGCTGCAACGTAAGCTGCTTAAAAGGCCGGTCAGCGAGTGTGGGCAGTTGAAGTAATAGTGTGAGTCCTTTACCAAGGTATTTCAGTGCCATCGTAGGCGAAGAACCGCCCGGTTTGTGTGGGGGTGGCATTAGCGATAATGGGTAATAAACAGCTGGCAACATAGTGTGGAGTCAATAGCTTATCTTTAGGTACTGCCTGTTGGAATGGCTGAGATAATGGCGTGTCTGTCGTGCCAGGATGCAGAGATAATACCACGCAGTGTTTCATTGTCCGCTGCCACTCAATGGAGAGGGTTTTTAGCAACATATTCAGCGCGGCTTTTGAGGCGCGATAGCTGTACCAGCCACCCAATCTATTATCGGTAATGCTGCCGACTTTCGCTGATATCACCACAAATCTTGCCGAATGACTTTGTGTTAATGCCGTTGCAAAGTACTTTGCAAGCATGATGCTAGGCAGGGTATTAAGCGCAATATTGTGCTGGAAAAAGCCGACATCGACGGACTGCAGGTTTTTTTCGGGCCCTTTATCTTGGCGGTGTAAGATGCCGACACAGTTAATTATCCAATCTAATTGAGTCAGTGTTTCACTCAGTTTTTTAATCTCAGGCTCGCAGGTTACATCCAAGGGATGCCATTGGACGCTATCTTGTGCATGCTTGGGGGGATGATGCCTATAGGTGGCATGTATCATGGCATTGGGATAGTTTGTTTGGATGTGAGTGACAAGCGCTTGGCCAATACCACCACTGCCACCTAAGATCAAAATGTTCATTAAACCTGCTCCATAACCTCGAACGATTTATAGGCGTTCCAAATGAGCAAGATGATGCTCAGCATTGGCTAATATAGCCTTTTTTATCGGCTCATCCATTTTATCCCACGTGTTATAGAGCATGGCGACTCTGGGATTTCGCGCCAGTCTAGCGCGGTGTTTATCCATAAAGCGCCAATAGAGACTATTAAACGGGCAGGCGAGTTCGCCGCTGCGCGCGTTTATCTTGTAATGACAGTTGCCGCAGTAGTCGCTCATCTTATTGATGTAGGAACCGCTCGCGGCATAGGGTTTAGTGCCGACTATGCCACCATCAGCAAACAGCGCCATGCCGCGAGTGTTAGGCATTTCAACCCATTCAATGGCATCTACATACACACCTAAATACCATTCATCGACTTGATTTGGGGCGATTTCCGTCAGCAAACAGAAATTGCCGATCACCATTAAGCGTTGAATATGATGGGCGTAGGCAAAGTCTAATGATTGGGATAAGGCTTGTTGCATGCAGTTCATTTTAGTGTTGCCATGCCAAAAAAAGTCGGGCATTGGTTTGAGAGCATTGAGGGCATTACTGGTTGAATATTGAGGCATATTCGACCAGTAAATGCCGCGGACATATTCACGCCAGCCTAATATTTGCCGGACAAACCCTTCTACTTGGGCGATATCAATATGAGGATGGGTTGTGTAGTGGTCGATTGCCGTATCGATCACTTCTAATGGGCTGATAAGTTTACAGTTAAGGCTAAATGATAGCCGGCTATGGTACAGGCTCCACTTTGCGGGATGTTGCTGAGTCATCGCATCTTGAAAGCGACCAAAGGTCGGTAAGCAAAGCTCACAAAAATGTGTGAGTAACCTTAGGCTTTGCTCACGGTTAGTGGGCCATAGCAAAGGGGGAGCCATGTTACCCATGGTGGGGATCTGGTGGCGCTGAAGTCGCGCCAGGATAGCGCTTACATCTTGGCTAAACATTAAGGGTGTGGGGAGGTTTTTTATTTCTGGTGGTTTGAGTTTTTGGCGGTTGTTAGCATCAAAGTTCCATTGTCCACCTATAGGCTTACCATCATCCATTAGGATGTTAAATCGTTTGCGCATGCGGCGATAAAAGTGCTCCATCATAATGTGTTTGCCGACAGGAAATTGCGTATCGATTTCGTCAAAGGGCAAAATAAAGTGTTCGGTATCGACACAGTTAACCACTGCCGTCGCAAAATGAAGCTGGCTCAATTGCTTAAGGAGGCGATATTCATCTGGCCTTTGATATTCAAACTTAATCGCACCAACTTGTGCTACCTGATGTTGGATCAGTGCGGGCAGATCGCTAAAGGCTTGGGTGTCATCAAGAGTGAGATGAATCACTTGATGCCCTTGCGCGCGGCGCGCTTGGGCGAATTGTTCCATTGCCGCAAAAAAAGCACATATTTTTTGCACATGATGGGTCACATAAGTATTTTCTTGGCGCAGTTCAGCAATCAAATACAGCACTTGGTTGTCAACACGGCTAAACCAAGAATGCTGGGCATTAAGTTGATCGCCTAAAATGAGTCGTACAGTATTAAATTGCATTTTCTAGACTCTTGGATGAATGATTTTCCTGAACTAGATATACGGTTTCGTGGGCAATGGCGATCACTTCTTAGGCGTGTTTATTATGATGCGAATTCTGGATTAACATTTGGTCGACACGGTATTTTTTTGTAGCAAATTTAAATAGGCATGCTGATTAAATAACGCTAAAAATCATTGCATTATATTTAATTGCCGTCAAAAAATAGGCGTTAAAAAACCAGCCTATTGCTGGTTTTTTAATCGGAGGCGAGTCATTAACCCTGTTGTTCACGGATAATGGCGCGATAACCAATATCGGTGCGAAAATACACATCATCCCAGTGGATTTCATCAACCAATTGATAAGCCGCTTTTTGCGCTTCGGTCACTGTGTTACCCAATGCTGTTGCACACAATACACGACCGCCGTTGGTAACGACGTGGCCGTTTTTGATCTCAGTACCCGCATGGAACACTTTGCCGTCGTTATCGCCAAGGCTGAG
>JBOFUF010000183.1:0-3726 GCA_051652445.1 Shewanella sp. | reverse complement strand
GCATGGTGTTTATCGGCAAAATCTTCCGCCAATTCTGCAATAGCGTCATCTAAACCTAAAGCCTGTTCCACTTTTGCTGGCATAGATTGTAGGCTTTGAGTAATTTGGGCCTGCATTTGATCAGACATACCATTGTGGCGACCGATCACCGCAGTCAACATTAATAAGCCAGCAAGCTGAACTGTGAAAGCTTTAGTCGATGCCACGCCAATCTCTGCGCCTGCTTTCATCATGTAAGCCATGTCAGATTCGCGAACCAGTGATGAGCCTGGCGCATTACAAATCGTCAATGTGGCTTTGTAACCCATTTCTTTCGCTAAGCGCATGGCCGCTAAGGTATCGGCAGTTTCACCCGATTGTGAAATCGTCACCAACAGGCTATTGGGGAATAAGTGCGACTTGCGATAACGGAATTCAGAGGCAATTTCGACGTTACAAGACACGCCCGCCCAATCTTCTAACCAGTAACGTGCCGCCATGCCCGCATGATAACTAGTACCACAGGCGATGATTTGTACGTGTTTGATATCTTTTAAGAACTCAGCGGCATTATCACCAAAGGTAGTATCTAATACTTGCTTGTTTGCGATACGGCCTTCGATAGTGCGCGTCAGTGCCAATGGCTGCTCATAGATTTCTTTGAGCATATAGTGGCGATATTCGCCTTTGTCGCCAGCATCGTGGGTGATTTCTGATTCTTTAACTTCACGCTCAACTTTATTGCCATGTACATCGAAAATGCTCACAGTGCGACGAGTGACCTCGGCCACATCACCTTCTTCTAAGAAAGCGAATGTTCGAGTCACAGGTAATAAGGCGAGTTGATCTGAGGCGACAAAGTTTTCCCCTAACCCAAAACCAATCACCAAAGGACTACCAGAGCGAGCCACCACCATACGTTCACTATCACGACGGTCAATAACCACAGCGCCATAGGCGCCTTCAAGTTGTTTTACCGTGGCTTGTACAGCACTAAGCAGAGTGCTATGGGTTTTCAGCTCATGGTGTACTAAATGACAAATCACTTCGGTATCGGTATCTGAGCTAAATTTATAGCCCAAACCTTTAAGCACCTCACGCAGTTTATGGTGGTTTTCGATAATACCGTTGTGCACTACCGCAATATCACCTGCGGATAAATGCGGATGAGCATTACGCTCACTCGGCTCGCCGTGGGTGGCCCAACGAGTGTGCGCAATACCGGTTCCGCCCGCTAGCGGGTGAGTTTCAAGCGCAGTTGATAGCTCTTGAACTTTGCCAACACGACGGGTGCGGCTGAGATCACCATTGTGAATAACGGCAACGCCTGCGGAGTCATATCCGCGATATTCTAAGCGGCGTAAGCCTTCTACCAGAATTTCAGCTACATCCCTTTGCGCCACGGCGCCAACGATTCCACACATGATTATTTACCTATTGAGTAATTTTAAAATTAATTTGATTCGATATAGGACGCAAGTAACACGTTTACGCCTTGGTCTGTAATGGTTTGTAATGCCTCGGCTGAGATATGGTCATCGGTGACCAATACATTTATCTCGCTCCAAGGCAGTTCTAAATTTGGAATTCGGCGACCGATTTTTGATGATTCGAGCAGGACGATCACTTCACGAGACATTTCAGCCATCACCTTACTGAGTCCAGTTAACTCGTTAAAGGTGGTGGTGCCGCGTTCGAGATCGATACCATCTGCACCGATAAACAGTTGGTCGAAATTATAGGAACGCAACACTTGCTCGGCGACTTGGCCTTGAAAGGATTCAGAGTGCGGATCCCACGTGCCACCGGTCATCAATAAGGTGGGCTCGTTTTCGAGCTCTTGGATGGCATTGGCAAGGTGCAGTGCATTCGTCATCACCACCAACCCACGCTTATCGTTCAGCTGTTCAATCAAGCCAGATGTCGTGGTGCCACTATCGATAATAATGCGGTTATGATCTTTAATCAGCTGCGCGGCGGTTTTTGCAATAGACAGTTTATTAGGCGCAATTTTGGCAGAAAACGGTTGAGTGACTTCGTCAGGGATTGCCACGGCGCCACCGTAACGACGCAGTAATAAACCGGTTTTCTCAAGCGTGGCCAGATCTTTGCGAATGGTCACTTCTGAGGTTTCAAAACGTAACGACAGTTCATCAACACTCACTTCACCCTGTTCGTTCAATAGGGTGATGATGCTGTGGCGACGCTGTTGTGTGTTTCGTTTATTCATAAACCTTTCAGCTAAGTTTCGATTCGAAAGGTGCATTATAGTGAAACGACTCTTTTTTGCCAGTATTCGAAACATTCTTTCGCATGATCTCGAGTCATTTTAATCAATTTAAAATTGTGAACTTAAAAACCCATCAATAAAAAAGCAGCTTATCCCTAGAGATAAACTGCTTTTAATAGATTAAAAACTTAATGAATTTTAGAACTTAGCTTCAACGGCGACGCTGAAGTTACGATCTTGACCGATAGTGACCATATTGTACTGGCCACCTTCGATATAATCGGTATCAAAGAGGTTTCTAACGTTGGCACGAAGGCTCACATCTTTACCCATCACATCCACAGTGTAAGCCGCACCGATATCGAAACGCACATAACTGTCTTTGGTGATCGTGTTCGCGGTATCAGCAAAACGCTCGCCCACATAAATCGCACCAAAGTTCATCGCAAAGTCGTCAGCCACCTCATAACGGGTCCAGATATTCGCCGACCACTTTGGCGCATCGACGGGAGTGTTACCTTCTCGGGCATCACCCGTTTGGTATTCCGCATCTAAATACATCATCGAAGACGTCACAAACCAGCTATCACCTAATTGACCTTGGCTGCCGACTTCAAAACCACGGTGTTTCTGCTGCCCACCTTGGGTAGTGATATCGGTGTAATCCCCTAGCGTGGAGGGTAACTTTTCAGCCACAGTGATGTTTTCAAGGGTGATATCAAACACGGCTGCGGTTAATAATAAGCTGTCGTTAAACAGCTCCCACTTTGTTCCCACTTCATATTGAATGCCATATTCCGGTTTTAAATCGAGTCCATAATTCACATCCGTAGTGGTGTTCACCGCACCTTGTGGGGTAAAGCTCTTTGAATAATTGGCATAAATACTGCCATTTTCCAGTGGCGAATAAATCACCCCAAACTTAGGCGACACGGCATAACTATTTTCACCTAAACCGTCTTTCTTCTGCTCGTCATAACGCACACCAGCCAGCAATTTCCACTGTTCGTTTATGGTTATTAAATCCTGTAGATAGAAACCATAGTATTGGTAGCTTATCGCATCACCCGCAGCAACATTATGATAATCCAAGTCAGGGATAGCCACTGCTTGGCCTGGGATTACATTAATCGTTGCCTTGCCACCGTCACGTTGCTGCTGGTAGAAATAATCTAAATAATTGGCACCTATTAAGAATTGATGTTCCATGCCCGCCAAGGCAAATTCACCGGTGAAATCTACATAAGCGGTTTTATGCTGCCAATCGTCGTAACGGTCAAATGGTTTAATCTTATAACCATTGGTAAACGGGTCTTCTGCGTATTGCGGCGCAGAATCGAAACGTTGGCGATTAAACTGTTGATCGTTATAGCCCACTTTGACTTTCCAGTCATCACTCATCTGCCACGAAATATCGGCACCTAAGTTGGATACCGTGTTATCAGTGAAAGCCCAAGGCGCATCCCAAACGGTTTTACGATCGCCGATAATATTGCCTTTTTTATCTAACCAGCCAC
>JBOFUF010000182.1:0-5278 GCA_051652445.1 Shewanella sp. | reverse complement strand
CAAACCTTAACCTCCCACCTTAGCGCTGTCTCTTGCCGCCGCAAAGAGTACAGACATCAAAGGCTATAACGGCTGCCGCCTTAAGCGGTTGGCGTTCGTGACCACGGTGAGTGAAGACAAGGCCATGGCCGCGCCTGCGATCACCGGGCTTAATAACATACCCGTGAGCGGATAAAGTACGCCCGCCGCAACCGGAATACCCAAACTGTTATATACAAAGGCGCCGAACAGATTCTGCTTAATATTGATAATCGTCGCCCGCGACAATGCCAATAAGTGAGCAATCACGAGTAATTGCTGCGACAGCAAGGTGATATCCGCACTTTCAATCGCCACCTCAGTGCCTGACCCCATCGCGATCCCCACATCGGCGCTCATTAGCGCGGGCGCATCATTAATGCCATCCCCGACCATAGCGACCACATGCCCTTGTTGTTGCAAATCGAGCACCTGCTGTTGTTTTTGCTCGGGCAGTACACCGGCTATGACTTCGGTGATACCCACTTGGTCGGCCACCGCCTGCGCCGTTTGGGGGTTATCTCCCGTTAATAACACCACCCGAATGCCCCTTTGCAGCATGGCCGCGATGGCTGCTTTGGCATCGGGCTTAATCGGATCGGCCAGTGCAATAGTGGCCACTAACTTGCCCGCTTTGGCCACATAAATCGGGGTTTTAGCTTGGTTGGCAAAGCTTAATGTCGCGTTAGGATCTAAAGCACTGCCATCGAAATTGACAATATCCAATACCGTCATCAAGGCAAGATTTCCCATCGCCAGCGATACGCCGTTAACCTTCCCCTCAATCCCCTTACCTTGATGATTAATAAACACTTGAGTGTCAGGCAATGATGAGAGTGATCCCTTGGCATAACTGACTATCGCCCCCGCTAACGGATGCTCTGAGTGTTGCTCAAGGCTGGCTATTTCGCCCAATAAGGTTTCTTTTTCTACATCACTCAGTGTTTGTACTAATACAAAATCAGTAACTTGCGGCTTGCCTAACGTGACAGTACCGGTTTTATCCAGCACCACACAATCAACCTTACTGGCCGTTTGCAATGCTTCACCATTTTTGACTAATACCCCCATTTGGGCGGCGCGGCCCACAGCCACCATGATAGACATAGGTGTCGCTAGCCCCAGCGCACAAGGACAAGCGATAATGAGCACACTCGTCAGCACCACTAACGCATGGCTTAAGGCGGGTGCAGGACCTGCAACATACCAAATAGCCGCTGCCAGTATTGCTATCGCCACCACTGTCGGGACAAATACCGTTGAAATTTTATCGGCCAATCGACCTATGGGTAATTTTGACGTTTGTGCCTGTTGCACCAGTGCAATGATTTTGGCGAGCTTAGTATCTGGTTGCCCCGCCGTCACTCGGTAAACTAGGCTGCCGTTACCATTAACTGTGCCCGCGCTCAGACTGTCGCCGCGACCTTTAAGCACAGGAATAGGCTCACCTGTGAGCATGGCTTCATCTAATAGGGATTGCCCTGTTTCGACCTCACCATCAAGGGCGACTCTGTCTCCTGGACGCAAACGCAGCTTATCACCCAGTTTCAACTGACTTATCTCAACTTTTTCATCCCCCTTATTTGTGATACGAATCGCAGTAGTGGATTGCAACCCGAGCAGTCGCTGCACCGCTTCGCTGGTTTTGCCCCGCGCTTTAAGCTCGAGTCCATGACCTAAGTTAATCAAACCTAAGATCATCACGCTCGCCTCAAAGTACACATGGCGGGTATCGATAGGGAATGCGCTAGGTATAATGACCACCAGCATGGAATAGGCCCAAGCGGTAGTGGTGCCCAGCACAATCAGCGTATCCATATTGGTAGTTTTGGCTTTGAGCGCCCGCCACATACCTTGATAAAAATGTCCGCCGGTGGTGATGAGTAAAGCCAAAGTGACCAGCCCCATAATGCCCCAGCCTAGCTGCAGATTTGGGCTGTTGATCATCATTTCACCGCCCAGCAATCCCCACAGCATCATGGGCACACCCACGACCAGTGCCGCTATAGCTTGGCGCATCCGCAGTCGATACTCGGCGGCATCTTCACGGCGTTTTTCTTCGGCGGCAACTTTCGCATCAATAATGACCTGCGCCGGATAACCCGCATTTGCCATCACTGTTAAGGCGGTATCGGCGCTCATCTTGCCTGTTACCGTTACTTGTTTATCGGCAAGATTCACGCGCGCCTCTACGCCCTCTAGGGCAGCAAATGCCTTTTCAATTTTTGCCACGCAGCCAGCGCAATTTATCTTGGCGACATAGAGTCTGGTCATAGACATGGGAGAACCCTCACTTGATGTTTCACACTATAGGTCTAAGATAAAGTCTCCCATATACGGGAGAGTCAAGGATGAATGTGCTCACATCAACAATTCATTACTGGATGAAAGGTGTCAACCCCTTTTCAGGGTCAAAGTAGAGATCAGGATGAAGATAGGTGACGTGGCGAAACAAACGGGCTTAAGTATTAAGAGTATCCGTTATTACCATGATATTGGCTGAGTGTGCGGCGAGCGCAATGAGGCGGGTTATCGAGCTTATCGCCATCCAGATATTGAAGCACTTAAGTTTGTGCATCAATGTCGCGACTTAGGTGTAACTCATCGATATTATCGACCTGTTCAAATACTTGGCTCGCCAATAAAGGATACTGCCAACTACCATAGGGCGCAACAATACGCGCACCATTATCACTACGATGCTGCGTCTCTTTGTTCGAGCGTTCGCAAGCACCTAAACAACATAATACTCACCTAGTACCCATAAATATCGATGAAACTTCATTGTTTTCCCCCAATGTTTGCCAACTGCACAAACCGAAAAAAAATATGAATTTGCAGAAATGAGTTATGTGTAAATTAGGGGCTGTTGATCTTTGTTCGAATTTTGTGCGAAGAAGGTAATCTCGTATAATTTACTTCGCCAAAAACAAACTTAACGAGATTACCATGCCCCGATTAATGCTCACTGATGAGATGTGGTCGAAGCTAAAAACTATTCTGCTTGAAGATAGAGTTTATAACAAGCGTGAGCATAGAAATACGATGGAGGGGATCCTTTATCGACTTCGTGTTGGCTGTCCTTGGCGAGATTTACCTGAATGTTTGGGATTATGGAACACGATTTACCGTCGCTTTTTACTGTGGTCAAGAAAAGGGATCTTACTCAGGCTATTCAAAACATTATCGGCTGATAGCGATACTGAGTGGGAATTTATTGATGGCAGTTATGTTAAAGCACATCAACACAGTGCTGGTGCCTCATCTGAAGAAAATCAAGCTATTGGGCTTAGTCGAGGGGGAAATACAAGTAAAATTCACCTTGCTGTAGACAGTTACGGTTTACCAATAGAGTTTATCGTCACAGGCGGAGAAGTCCATGATAGTAAAGCCGCTAACGCGCTTATTGAGCTCTTGCCACAAAGTGATTTTATCATTGCGGACAAAGGCTACGACAGTGAAGCGATTCGAGATAAAGTGCGTGAATGTGGTTCAGTGCCAGTTATCCCCAGAAGAGAGAATTCGACACGCGGCAATGCCGATATTGATTGGTGTTTATACAAATATCGGCATTTAGTCGAGAATGGTTTTGCTCGCCTCAAGCATTTTAGAGCGATCGCGACCCGGTATGACAAATTAAAAATTCATTTCGAAAGCATGCTTGCTTTAGCTTGCTCAGTTATTTGGCTGCCAATGTGAAAGATCAACAGCCCCTAGCTATTTTTTAAATTTTTTTAAGAACCAATCGGCCACCTTAGCCTGTTGCGCATTAGTTAAGCCAAAGTAAATGCACACCCAAGGTGAGATAAGAAAAAACCATGAGATCACAGCCACTGATCGTCCACTAAAAAGCTGAAAAAAGAAACCACAATAGATGACCATCAGCCCTAATATGCCGATAATCAACATCATGCGTTTAGTGATATTATCAAGCCAGAGGGCTTTTTCCTGCCAAGACATTCGGATTTAAATCTCCATGACATACAATACACATGCTTGTAACGTTATGTAAAAAAATAGGAGGTGAATTGTTGAATGTCAAATCCAAAAATTTAATTACAACGATAGTCTCTTTACTCAATTGTTTCTTTACTCAATAAAAAACCGAGCCTGAGCTCGGTTTCTATGAATATCAATAAGCTATCGCTCTAAAGACGAATACCACCATCGATTTCAAACACGCGACCGTTGACATAGTCATTTTCAATAATAAAACGTACGGTTGAAGCTATCTCGTCGGCATGACCTAAGCGCCCCACAGGGATGAGCTTCTCTAACCGCTCCAGCGCTTCTGGCTTCATTGCTGCCGTCATCTCTGTCGCAATCACGCCCGGTGCCACAGCTGCACTGCGGATATTGTAGCGTGCTAACTCCTTCGCCCAGCCGACAGACATGGCCGCGACACCCGCTTTTGAGGCCGCGTAATTTGATTGGCCCATGTTGCCCGCCTTAGCAAGGCTAGAGATATTCACAATCACCCCCGCTTGACCCGATTCAATCATGGCCGCGGCAGCCTCACGACCACAGAGGAAGCTGCCGGTCAAGTTCACATTGATCACCGATTGGAATTGCTCGTAAGACATACGTTCAGTGACTTTGCCGTCTTTAGCTTTGACTAACAGACCATCGCGCAGAATACCGGCGTTATTCACTAATACATTCACTTGACCAAAATCTTCGAGAATATAAGCAAAACCTGCGACGACGTCTTCCTCGTCGGTAATGTCTAAGGCATAACCTTGGACTTCTGTATCCGAGCCAAGCTCAGCGCAGGCGCGCTCGAGTTTTTCTTGATCCACATCGATAAGCGCTATCTTAGCTCCCGCCTGCGCGAAATTTTGCGCCATTGCTAAGCCTAAGCCACCTGCGCCGCCAGTAATGACGACAACCTTATCTTTTAAATCCATCTGGTGATCCCTTGTTAACTATGTCTATTTTTTAAGTGGTGCAAATTGTTCAAATATACTGGAAAAATCTCGGCGCCCATTGCCTTGTCTTGCATGATTAACATACAAGCTGCGGGCTAAAGCGCCCATGGGCGTGCTGGAGTTGCTCAATAATGCAGCTTCCTGTGACAGGCCGAGATCTTTGACCATCAAATCTACCATAAAGCCACCCTGATAGCCCTTAGAAGAAGGCACAGTTTCCATCACCCCTGGGCAGGGATTGTACTTCTCTAACGTCCAGTTACCCCCACTACTGACCTTCATAATGTCGGATAACACTTTGGGATCTAGGCCGTGATCAATCCCCATTTGCA
>JBOFUF010000181.1:0-1986 GCA_051652445.1 Shewanella sp. | reverse complement strand
GATTGGCCCGCTAAAGGATGGTTACCATCAACGATAACCACATCATCTTTCACTTCCATGACTTGAACTGGACGTTGGCCCATTTCTGTTTCAGCGATAAAGCGCATACCTGGGACGATATCTTCGATATCACCAAAGGCTTCTAATGGCACGGCTTGACGCAGGCCATCATGATAAGGGCCATAAGCTTCTTCGGCACTGATAGTGACATCGAGTTTTTCGCCTTGGGTTTTACCGTCTAATGCGGCTTCTAAACCTGGGATCAGGTTTTCAGTGCCGTGCAGATATAGCATAGGTTCAGAGTCGAAAGAGTCTTCTAATAGTCTGCCTTCTTGATCTGATAAACGGTAATGAATGGTTACCGCGCTGTGTTGAGTGATCTTCATATCGCCTCCAATTCGTAATGTGCGCGCATAATAACGTGCTTTTTTAGCGCTGGCGATAATTTGAAGTGGCTTATGTTAGATACCGCACAGCTTTTCTTGGAGCAGATTTGCTAGTGCTTTACGGTAGAAAGGATGAATAATGTGATTTTTGCTAGTTAGCCTGTCGATCTTATCCGAGTGATAAGGTGAAGCAAATAACGCGCTAACAAAAGGTGGGTGATAATTAATGGCTTGAAAAATAAGCGATTACATTACATTTCTTATTAATACCTACGTTAACGTTAACAGTCATCTATTGCGTAAATCGCATTTTTACCCCTAGAAAACTTCATATTAACGAATCTTGATGCCGTATTTTATCGAGAGTTAATAATTGCCTATAAATAATCCATTCTAGGGGTTGACAAGCGCGGGTAAAAAAAGCAATTCTGTTTATCAAGAAATTAATATGGATTAGCCCAAACACATGCATAGCCTAGGTTTCGTCGTCATTACCATTATTACAACCACCACGACGACGACAACAGTGGTGGCGGGCTGATACACCCTAAAGAAATTTAATAATGAGCCCGCTTCCCACCAAGAAGCGGGCTTTTTTGTTTTTAGCTCTTATTTTTAAGTCGGGCGCAGTACAGGAGATCAAGATGAAAGTAATGAAATTTGGTGGTACCTCGCTAACAAATTGGCAGAGATTCTCGATGGCAGCGGATATCGTTGCTAAGGCATCTAAATTTGAACCCATAGCCACTGTGTTATCGGCCCCTGCGACTGTGACTAATGCGTTACTCGACATGGTTGATGTTGCTGTCAAAGGTGAGGATTATTCGCCTGTGCTGCATCATGTTGAGCGGGTATTTACCTCTTTATACCAAGATGCGGTCACTGCGGTGTTATCGAGTGGTCAGAGTGAATCGCTCTTTTCTGGACTGAATGCCCAACTAGTGATTTGGCAGGATAGATTACGTGGCATCAGTTTACTGCAAGAGTGTCCCGATGGCATACGTGCTGAAATCGTGGTGGCAGGTGAGCGTTTATCTGCAGCCTTGATGGAGCAAGTGATGCTATCTAAGGGGATTACGTCTGCTCAACTCGATCCGCGCGCCTTGTTTCTAGGTCGTGGTCGGCCGTTAGAATCCGTGGTCGATATTGCTGTCAGTAAACCCAGGTTTCGTGCGTTGGCATTAGGTGAAAAGCGCGTATGGGTAATGCCGGGATTCACCGCCGCCGATGAACAGGGCAAAGTGGTGACGTTAGGCCGTAATGGTTCAGACTATTCTGCTGCTGTGCTCGCCGCCTGTTTGGATGCGTCAAGTTGTGAAATCTGGACTGATGTTGACGGTGTTTATAATACCGATCCCCGTGTGGTTGCCGATGCTAAGTTGTTGTCACAACTCAGCTATCAAGAGGCGATGGAACTCTCCTATTTTGGCGCTAAGGTGTTACATCCTAAGACGATTGCGCCTATCGCCCAGTTCCATATTCCCTGTTACATCAAAAACAGTTTTAACCCCGATGCGCCCGGCACTTTGGTATCAAACCAAGCCGATGAAACCGGCTTGCAGGTTAAAGCTATCTCCAATTTAGATAACCAGACCATGTT
>JBOFUF010000180.1:0-4449 GCA_051652445.1 Shewanella sp. | reverse complement strand
GAAAATGGTTTATTGATCCAAGATCACGTCGGATGTTGGAAAGCCCAGTTTGAAGCCGAGCAGGCTCATATTCTGGAGCACACGCAGCGGTTATATCATTACAGTCAAGTGGATACCTTACAGAGTTATCCTGCACCAGTGAAGAAGATCATGACCAGAATTCGTCGCCTTAAAGCCGACTTCCTTTTGCGTCGTATTCTGTAATGCTCAAAACGATAAAAGTAATAGATTAGTCGGTATTTTTTATTTATTACAGTGTGTTATCAGCCAATAAAAAAGCCCAACATCAATGTGGGCTTTTTTATTGGCTGATAACGTTAGCTTGAATTAACAGTGTCGTGCCTTCAAGCTTATGGCATTAAACCAGTGGCATTAAATTTTGGTGAGGATCATTTTGATCTTTGGCGTAATACAAAGACACAATCACTAAAACAACCATCACAGCACTCAATAAGCCTATGCTTAACTGGCCGCCCATCGGCACTAACGACATCGTCAATGCGGCAAGTCCGGCACCAAAGTTTTGTAATCCCCCCAGCAATGCCCCAGCAATGCCCGCCTGACGTGGAAATGGCTCTAACGCAGCAGATGTTAGGGACGGGAACAACATGCCAGCACCACTGAAAAATAAAATCGATCCCATAAGTAAAGTCCAGCCAATCACTAAATTAAAAAGACCAGGAATTAATATAAACAATGCGCCAGCACCAAGTAGCGCAACACCTTGATAAAGAACTCTTTGTGGCTTAGATTGCTGACCAGAGATGAAAGCTCCCAGTAAAAAGCCTGGTATAGGTGCCACAAAATAACAACAGACCATAAAAGGTGTTAATCCAAGATATTGGCCATAGAGAACACCTGCAATTGCTTCAAAAGCGGCGATACCCGCAAAGGTTGCGATCAATGAACACAAATAAGCTCGAAACGCTTTATGACGCAGAACATAGCGATAGGATGCGATAACCGCTTGATGTTCTCGTTGCGACTTAGGTAAAGACTCTCTAAAAAGGAATATTAACAACAACCAGACCATGACACCGAATCCGGCTAATACCCAGTATACGGCTTGCCAGCCGAAATAAGCGACAGTGGCACTGCCGATAAATGGCGCAAGTAGTGGTAAAAACACGACCGCCATAGAGACATAACTATTAAATTTAACCAGTCGGTCACCAAAATAATGATCTCGAGGGATGCTTCGGCATAATGCGCCTGCGCTGGCAGTGCCTAACCCTTGGATAAGACTTGCTAAAATCAGTTGGTTAAAGCTTGTAGCCAGTGCTGCGAATACTGCGCCGAGGATAAAAATAGCGATACCGACGACCAGTGGCATTTTGCGGCCAACGCGATCTGATACTGGGCCATATACAAATTGAAACATGCCGTAGGAGAGTAAATAACAGGCCATTACCGCCTGTAATTGGCTTGAATCAACACTGAGCCCCAGGGCGATTTGTGGCAGTGCGGGCACAAAAATCGTTTGTGCCATTTGGCCACAGGCGACCATAAAGACAATCATTAACAGCAGGCTAGACTGGCTAACTGCTGGTGCGACATGTTGCTGAGTAGGAGAGTGAGGTGCGCCTGACATGATATTCTCGAAAAGGTCAGTGGAGTTAATGGCGCGCATCTTACTCCCTAAAAGGGCAATTTCAAGTGATAATTATGTGGATTTAACAACATCATTTTTCATGCGATACATAAGATTTTCTCGTTATTTATACCTGTAAAGCAAACCATACGATAGGTGATTTACCTGTTAATTAGGTCGATAAGTTGCAAAGAAACTAATGCTATGATTAACCCCGCGGTGCATCTTTTCTTACAAGCCGCGATGAGAAAAAGGAGATAGTACCCATATACTTATCTCCTGCATTCTAGTGCATGGCTATTGTTGTAATTTTTCGATTCCAGTCAAAATCTGATAGCCCACAGTGACTCGTGGCGGAACGGGGTGGTTTTTATTACTCAGTAGTACAATGCCGAGTTTTTTTGCCGGAATAAAGGCTGCATAAGCGGAAAAACCGCCAGTGGAGCCGGTTTTATTAATCCACACATTTTGCTGCGGCGCGAGGGGCGGCACTATAGGCATGACTGGAGTGCTGTTAAACACCATTTGTTGCGAGTGACCTGCAAGCAAATTATTGAGTTCAATAGGATAAGAATAATGTTCCCAGATCATTTCCTGTGTCATCACACCGACATCAAAGTATCCCGTATGAGTTGCATCGAGTGCCGTTTGCAATGGTT
Organism: Shewanella sp.; assembly: GCA_051652445.1. Taxonomy (GTDB): domain Bacteria; phylum Pseudomonadota; class Gammaproteobacteria; order Enterobacterales; family Shewanellaceae; genus Shewanella. The sequence goes on along the minus strand of JBOFUF010000180.1, from coordinate 2,199 downwards.
TGGGTAATGAATGTATATGCATATTGGCCTCAACAAATTGCAGTAAATCCTTGGCTGAGGTTTTAACGCCATAGGCTTCATCGGCTAATACACCGGGATTGACCCGCACTGGCATGTCTTGCTTATCGTAGCCTTGGGCATAATCAGCCATTTTACTGCTCGGAACGTTAATGTAGCTGCTTGTCATACCCAATTGTGGAAATAGTGTTTGCTCAAGGGCTTGTGGAAAAGTTTTCCCTAAACTCTGCGCGGCAATCATACCGAGCAGCCCAATACTCGGATTGGCGTAATTCCTGTGGGTCCCCGCGGCAAATGATGGTTGCCAATGCTTAAGGTAATCCATTAACTCTGCATTATTAGTTACCTTATCAGGAACTTGCATCGGCAAATCACCCGCTGTGTGGGTGGCTAAATTGATGAAACTAATCTTATCAAAATGGCTGCCTTTTAATGCTGGAACATAATCACTGGCCATATCCGTGAGTGTTAATTTACCTTCGCCCTGTGCATAGTTAGCCAGTGTTGCGGTAAAGGTTTTACTGATAGAGCCAATCTCGAACAGAGTATGCTCAGTCACATTTTGCCCAGAGGTTTTAGAACTGACGCCATATTGGAAAAAATACTGCTTACCTTCTATGGTGACGCCAATCACTGTGCCGGGAATAGCGTACTCAGCCATCAAAGGTTTCACCGCCGAATCTACAACAGTCTGTATTTCTTTGGCATTAAGTGTTTTGGCTTCAGTGGCATGAGAGAATAGAGCCGCAGAGATGAGGATACCGTTTAATAGCGGCATTAACGCGAACGGGGCTTTGGGGTGCATAATTGACCTTTCATCGAGATTGTATTTGTAAAGTATATTTTCCCATGATATTCGGGTTATTCCACACAAGGTTAAGTCATTAATGCTATTTAGCTTCAATACTCTCCTAATACGTAATTTAAACGTTAATTTGGTCAGTTTAGTCTTGTACACTCAGTGGTAACACAAATTAAGACATTACAACTGTTTTACGAGATGATTATTCAGTGCTCTTAAATTATCTGGCTGAGGTTAGGCAGCGGATGAAGCCATCAAGTACTGACACTGTCGTTTTATCACGATAATGTATTGCGCGATTGCACCATTGAGGTCCAAGAGATAAACTGCGACACCGCGATAAAAAAGTGCTAAATGATGTTGTCGCGATCCTTAATAAGTTTGATAGAGAATTGGTTTTTATGGCTTTAGCCCCCCATGCAGTGCACCATTTATATCAGTACCGTAAGTCTATTTCGACTAAACCCTTTGGTGCCCGAGGCAAAAAACTGATCCGCTGCCCATTATGCCTCTTAGGTGCGCAGTTCTGTACCTGCGCGCTACGCCAGCAGTTAGATACTCACGCCAGTTTTTTGCTGATCATGTATAACGATGAGGTGTTAAAGCCGACCAATAGCGGACGCCTCATCGCCGATCTTATTCCTGATACCCACGCCTATATTTGGTCACGTACTGAACCCGAAGCCGAATTGCTTGCTTTGCTTGATTCGCCGCAATATCAACCTTATTTGGTGTTTCCTGCTCAATATGCAGAGCAAGGGCAAAGGGTATTAAACCAGGTGCCAATGTTGACCTTGGCCGAAGGTAAACGCCCACTCCTTATCATGCTTGATGGCAGTTGGCGTGAAGCGATTAAAATGTTTCGTAAGAGCCCTTATTTACACTCGCTGCCGTTATTGTCGTTCGATCCCGAGACGCTGGCAACCTATGCCCTGCGTAAGGGGAGTCATGATTTTCAACTCGGGACCGCCGAGGTGGCATCATTGGCTTTAGGAGCAATTGGCGAAGCGGCTAATGGCAAAGTGATGAGTGCATGGTTTGATTTGTTTGTTGAGTCGTCATTATTGGGGCGTAATCGTCGTTGCCGTGAAGATTTATTGCCCATTAATACCTTTACCGATGCGCTAGAACAGGCGATAGCGCAGGCTAATAACCCAAGCTAAATGGGCATGAGGATATGCGTTCTGACTTAGATTTTAGCGGTCATTTGCTTAGCATCATACGGTACTGTCAATGATTCGCTTGGGGTTGGAGGTACTCAGTCGGCCTGATTATCACGTGACGGAAAAAGAGTGACTTGCAGCCTGGGTAGGGTTCGCAAATCAGCTGCTCCAACATGGTTATGTCATGGCTGATTGATGAGGGCCCCCCCTCAGGGC
>JBOFUF010000179.1:0-3274 GCA_051652445.1 Shewanella sp. | reverse complement strand
CGGCATTCCCTTCCAAGACCCCACACCGGAACTGCAGGCTCAATACAACTTCCACAGTACCGTTGCAGGCTGGATCTACAAGACAGGTGGAATTCTCTTTCTCCTTGGATTGCTGGCGATTCCCATCATTCTAAAAAGACAGAAACAAATAGATGCTGCGAGAACTGCGTGACAGAAAACTACAGAAAACCAAGATCCAACCATGCGCTGCACCGAACGAGGCTCTGTCGCTGCGATCCGTCGCCTCGTCGGTGAGCTTGGCGTTAGGCTTGTTATTACATAACCAGGAGACAATAAATGAATCAAAATACAGTTCTACTTGTTCAAGAGTCATGGAAAAAAGTGGCCACTATCGCACCGCAAGCGGCTGAGCTTTTCTATCAAAATTTATTTACCGCTGACCCATCACTAAAATCTTTGTTCAAAGGTGATATGACCGAACAAGGAAAAAAACTAATGCAAATGATCGGCGCAGCGGTAGGGAAACTAAACGATTTAGAGACGCTAATCCCCATTTTACAAAATTTAGCCGTGCGCCATGACGGATACGGGGTTAAAAAAGAACACTACCAAACCGTTGGCGGTGCACTACTAAAAACACTTGGTCAAGGTTTAGGGGAGGATTTCACTCCTGAAGTTAAAGACGCTTGGGCTTCAGTCTATGGCACCATGGCAGAGGTCATGATAACAGCCAGCAAAGCTTAACAAGCACGAAAGCTGCGCTTGCTGGGCAGTTTGTAAGTTGTACTTATGTGGTTTGCTTGGCAAAGCATTTCACAACACAAAACTTACAAACTGCTGCTGAACTTAGCGTTAGCATTACAACAACACATATCGAGTGGTGTGAATATGGCTGCAACTGTAGCGTCTCTTAAATCCGAAATGGATAGACTTAAACAGCGCATTCTGGAATTAGAAAACCAGGAGGAGCAATTAGCGCTTGTTATTAAATCTACAGGTGTTGGGATTTGGGACTGGCATGTGCAAACAGGAAAAACGGTATTCAATGAGCGATGGGCAAACATTCTAGGCTATACACTTGAAGAGCTTTCTCCCGTCAGCATTGAAACCTGGATGAAATACGCGCATCCGGATGATCTTAAAGAATCGGAACGTTTATTAAATGAAAACTGGGCAGGAAAAACAGAGTACTACATTTTTGAATCTCGAATGAAACACAAAAATGGCCACTGGGTATGGGTTTATGATACCGGCAAGGTGATTGAATGGGAGAGTAAAGGCGTACCCAAAAGAATGATTGGCACTCATCTCGATGTTACAGACAATAAAGAGATGATCGTTAAACTGGATACTGCAAACAAGATGCTAAACGAGTTAAGCTATCTTGATGCCTTAACCGAAATACCAAACAGAAGAGCATACGAAGAAAAAATACACAGTGAAGTTGCAGCAGCCAAGAGCTCTAATGGTTTACTGTCTCTATTGATGATAGATGTCGATAACTTCAAAGAATACAATGACCATTATGGTCACGAAAAAGGTGATGGTGCCTTATTTAAAGTGGCTCAAGCAATAAAGAATGTATTGCCAAGAGATACTGATTTTGTAGCACGTTATGGTGGGGAAGAAATAATCGTAATTCTACCATGGACATCTAGTGAAGGCGCAGAAGCTGTTGCCAAGACGATTCTTCAGAGCGTAACGTCTGAAAATATCGAACATTCATTTTCTAAATTCAATGGATTATTAACGGTCAGTATAGGCATATTTGCCACTGACAAAGAGTTCGATGAATTGTTGAATCACGCTGATAGAGCATTATATGAAGCAAAAAAGAATGGCCGAAACAGGTATGAAGTCTATGCTAAAAAATAGCTCCAGCGGACGCACCAAAGGCGCGCGCCGCTGAGCAAGGCGTTAGGCTACAACCGCTGTAGATTTTGCTTACGTGCAACCCCAAACGCCTTGTGCTAAATAATGATACCTTCGCTCTACCTTATGGAGAATCAACACATGAAGAAATTAATCGCTTTTTTCTTTGCCACTTTTGGCCTGTTTTTTTCAAGTGTTCAAGCCCAAGACTATCTTCACGGACAAAGTGGAACCTCCTATCTAAATATAGGCGGTAATACGTATGGCTCAGATGGCTCAAGCTCTCTGAAAATCGGCAATACAACCTATGGGTCTGACGGCAGCACATCTCAAAGGATCGGCAATACAAATTACAACTCAGATGGCACTACATCTCAGCAGATTGGTAATACGCTTTACAACTCAAATGGCAGCACTGTACAGAAAATCGGTAACACAACATATGGCTCTGATGGTACAACTTGCCAAAACATAGGCGGCTCAACGTATTGCAACTGAGCAGCCTAACAAACGGTTCAAATAGCACGATTTAACCCATCATCGATTTGAATCCTACCTTGTTGGCCTTTTAGCGGCTAAGTGGTTTTTTGTTACTTAAAGGCAGGCCTAAGTGTGTTATCTAATTGTGTTATGTAAGTGTATTATGTTGTTGTTTTAACTTGGCCAGATTTTTTCGAATTCGTTCCATCAACGTTCAACGAGAATTGAAATGAACTCAGATAAAGTACGAGCATCCGCGCAAGCGACCCTAGACGGTTCAATGCCGTTTCCGCAAATTGTTGGAAATCTCATCGCCGATGGCGTCGAGTACTACTACGTGGATTTTGCCTCAAAATCATTCACCTTTTATAGCGCCACGGGCGCCTCAGTGAATGCGCCGCTGTCGTTTGAGGGGCTACCTCTTATCGCCGAAAACTTTGATGTGGCCGAACTCAGAGAGGCCATCTTGGATAGCCAGCAGAATGACCAAAAGTTTCGAGTGTTCTGCCAGCGTGCTATCAGTGCTGGTGTCCAAGGCTATTTCGCGTTTCTGCGCGGCCAACGTGTCACCTATTTGGGGCGTCAAGGTGACCAGCACACTGAGTGGTTTCCTGGAGTGAGGCCTCGCAATACCTAACAAATGGCTGCGCTCGGATAAATGACTCGCAGTGTGCTTAATTTACCGGTGAGCACAGTGTTAAACCCCGAATTGAACTCCGAAGTGCGACACTCGACAATTAAGCCGCTAATGGGTGAAACACCTCCGCTGGCTGCTTAAACTTCGAACTCATTTTTGTCCAAAAGTAAGTTATTAATGTTTTTTTATCCCAATAAAAAGCCGCCAATGAAGGCGGCTTTGGTGTTTCGATTGTCCGGTAACCTTTGCGTTTTGTTGGTTACTTTATATCTTAACGTTTATGGGTGGTACTAGAGCAAATAGTACTAGAGCAAATACACGTTC
>JBOFUF010000178.1:0-5971 GCA_051652445.1 Shewanella sp. | reverse complement strand
GGACACTGAGTTCAAAATCGGTATCCATCACCTCCGTTGATGCTTGCCACTGGCCATCTTTAGTTGCAGTAACGGTTCTCATCCAGCGGCAGGTTTGTTCACATTTCATGTCGACCATTGCCGGAGTATTCAGCCAACTGACTATTCCGCCGTTGGTAGGGTCGGCTTGTTTATAGTTTTCAATTGTTTCATCCATAATCAGCCCAGTATTTGCGGCTCTAGCAACATTGATGCCCCCTGAACCTGCCATAAAGTTGAAGCTAGGCTTTACCAGTCCCTCGTAGGTTTGTATTAATACTTGGCCTGCGGTTAACATCAATGCAGATTGAACTTCTGCGGGTGTCCATTGAGGATTCAGTTGACTCAATAGCGTCATCGCACCGGTGACATGAGGGGCTGCCATCGAGGTGCCGCTCATAAAGGTCCAATCAGACGCCGCAGGTGATGAGGTAAATGGTTGGTCATCGGCATTGGCGGCATAGATATCAACCCCTGGGGCCGCTAAATTAGGCACTAAAGTATCGTTAGTTTTGCTCGGACCCTTTGAGCTAAATGGCGCTAAAATATTGCCATTTTCAGTCGCGATAACATAATCGTTATTGAAGTCAGAAATGGTCGCAATAGCCGCAACCCCTGCATTGGTACTGTTTTGTACCCAGTTACGTAATCGCCACCCATGACGGTACTCCACATGAATACCCGGGATAACAAAAGCGTCGGCGGCGATATTATCGACTTGCCAGTCAGCGTTCAGCAAAATCATGCCGCCACCCCCACCGGCTTGAACATGAATAGCTTTGTCTGTGCGAGGGATATCCCCACGCTCACACAATACAATTTGATCGGCTGTAAACGTGCCTTCAGGGAAGGGCGCATTACAGGAGGCTGCCGAGTAGGCATCATCGGCCGCAGGATCGGGATAGTTACTGGCGAGTACGACTTCGCCTGTAATACTGCCTGAATAGCTTTTGCCGCTGATGTCCTCATAAGGCCGGCTTTGTGCGTCACCTTGGAATTGTCCAAGGGTTTTGTTACCTGAATCTAAGATACGATCATGGGTGATCGCGCCTACGCTGGTCAACCAAGGTGAAGTGTGATCGGCAGACCAAAACTCGCCAGCATTACCCGCTGAAGCGGCGACATTAATTCCCGCTTCACGCGCAGCTAAGAAGGCCAGTTCGACGGGATCGGTCCAAGGCAGTTTTTCGGCTCCACCGATAGAAAAGTTTATGCTGTCAACGCCATCTTTAATGGCATCTTCGATAGCCGCTAAAATGGCGGATTCTGGACAACCAGCATAAGGATCGCCACCGCCACCAGGCCAGCAGACTTGGTATGAAATAATATGTGCCCTTGGTGCTACACCCGAGGTTGCGGCAAAGTTAAAGGGTAAGTTAACCCCATCACTGGTTTTACCTGCTCCTGCTGCTTGAAGCGGAGTATTGCCTAAGCTGTTGCCTGCAGTAGTACTGGCAGTGTGCGATCCGTGGCCATTATAATCTTCGCCATTAGCAGGCCTAATTTGTTCTTGTTGCCATGGATATTGCTGAAATTCAGACGCCGAATAAACATTGGTGATCACAGGATAAGAGTGTACGCCAATGAGTTTGTCGTTACACAATTCTGGCGAGGCCAGGCAATCGCCAACGAACTTACCGGCACCCAAAGGATTCGTGCTGGCATAGCCATCATCACTAGCAAAAGCGATATGATCAGTATTGATACCGGTATCAATGATACCCACAATCATACCTTCGCCTTTCGCGCTGATGCCAGTATCCGTGCCACCACTCCATACCATCGGGCCATCAATAAATTGCGGCCCGCGGTCGGTATTTAATTGCATGATCCGTTCTAGGCTGATGTGTTGTACACCCGCGAGACTAGCCATTTGCTGCGCATCAGCCTCCGTCATCTCAATAACCATGGCGTTATTTGCAATGGTCAGTTGCTGTTTAACTTGGCTTTGCACACCTTGTTGCTGCGCTTGTTGAAGGACCTGTTGTTGTTGTTGCTTTAAAAATGATTGATAAGCTTGGGCGTTGCTGGTGTTAAGGCTAACGCGGCCTTTGGCAATGATGGAGCGATTTTGTGGGGCTTTGGTTGCTTTAAAGCCTCTAACCCCGCCACCGTAAGTGGCTAACGGTTCATTTTTTAATTGCACGATGTAATTATGCTTGCCCAATAATCCAGGCGTGGGTTTAAAAATCGATGTTGGCGTTGATTGGCGGGTGTGCTGGTTTTTTTTCCCTGCTTGGCCAACAAACATATCCCCCGCTAACGTGGCTTTAAATTTAGCATCGATGTTTTTTACATCTTGCGCATTAAAGGAAGGAGTGTAAAAACCGGATTGATGCTTAATCTGTTTGGCGGGGTCTGCAATTGCGTGACTTATTCCGGCAAAATAAAATGCGGTCAGGGTTGCGATCAGCGTCCTTGAACCTAGTTTTTGATAAGTGTCCATAGGTGTCCATTGTTGTTGTTATGTTGCGGCGCAACAAGGTTATAACAATGCATTGGGTGTGTATATGTGATGATTTTACGGAGGGATTTGAATCGGCATAGGGGATATGACAGACTTAGCTTAATCCACTTTTAAACTGACTGTAAGCGCCGCAAAGCCAACGAAACAAGCTGGAAGCAGGGTTTTTGTAGTTTTTTATGCTAATCATTACGATACATTTTGTATCATTATGCTTTTTTCAGCGCTGAAAAAGTGTTATCCATTTTCGATTGGAGGTATTGGCTATTGGTGCCATTGAGGGGGTAACTGGCAGACTTATTTAGCCAGTGCTTAATAGCCTGTCAGCTCCATATAACCCATTCCAGTGTGGCTGCCCGTGAGCTGTATTGGACCTTCCCAGTAAGCCGTTGATAATGGCATCGCACTATTGGGGTTGAGTGCTGTAATCGTCAGATCTATATTCTCGCTGGGAATGGTCACCTGCCAACTGACGGGATACGTGCCCGCGGCGGTTTTTTGCCATTCAAGTGGTGTCATTTGGATACCGTTGGGCTGTTCAGTGGAGTTAATATTGCGACCGGTACCATCGGCAAACATTCTTCTGGCGCTGTAAAATGCGGAGGCTTTTTCTGGCGCGTTTTGTGGTACTTGGTCTCTTAACTGAAATAGCATTAAAGCGGAACCATCATTTAAGCGCAGGGCAAACCAATCCCAGCCTTGCTGGCTTTTGTTGAGGAATTGTGAACTCCACTCTCGGTCTAACCAGCCTTTCCCCGTGACTTGCTCCACCTTACCGTTACGGTTAATTTCCCCAGAGATCTCAATGAAAGGTTGGCTGTAGTAGTAAGAGGCAACGAGCCCATCATGACTTTTAATGCTGTAACCATTATCGCCTTGATATTGGAGCTGAGCTTGACTGTCAAGTTTAAGATTATAGCTAAAGCCTTCATTTTCTACTGTTAACGTTGCCGGAAATAAGGCACTTGATTCACTGCGCCATAACCAATTATCTAAGCGAACTTCAAAGGGGTTGGCACTGACGTCGGTAAATTCACTGTGGTGGCGAGACCACTTCTCATGGGCTTGGTGATCTAGACCGGAGGTTAGGGCGCTGTGGGCAAAATACAGCTGTTTACTGGCCCAAGAAGATTTGTCTGGTTTTTGATCCTCTGTAGGTTTGAGTGCGACTCTAAACTGGGTCCATTGAGCGCCGAGTGCTTCGCCAGTGGCAGTGGTTAAATTGGCCGTTAAATACCACCACTCGATTTTAAAATCGTTGTGGGGCAAGTGATCGCGTGGAAAGGTCAATAGATGGCCGGCAATGACAGGGGCAAACGCACTATCTTGTTTGCTCTGTGAGGATTGCCCGACGACATTGGCCATGGATTCTGAGTGCTTGTTTTGCGTTGCAGCGGGATTATCGCAGCCCGAGAGTAAAGCGAGTGTGCTGAGTACCGCCCATATTGGTATTCGTTGGTTCATTATAGGGTTTCCTGTTGCAAACTGGATACTAGTGGTTTACGAGTTTGCCAATAAAGCGGTAAGGCAACCGCAAGACTGCAACTGATAAAAGCAATCACAATGGCTTTGGCGTAGGCTTGCCAGTCCCAAATCATCTGTATCGTCCAACCAAAGGCTTGAAGAGTGATTTTATTAATCAACAGATAACCCAATATAGCCCCTGTTGGCATAGCGATTAAACAAGTGATAAAGACGACTAACAACATTTGGATAAAGACCATAGTGCGCAATTCTTTTCGACTAACACCAAGAGAATACAACCTTGCCAGTGGCGCTTGTCTTGCCTGCGTGAGCATTAAGCAGGCACTAAAAAGACCTATTGCGGCCACCAGTAATGTCAGGCTATTTAACACCAAGGTAATTGAAAATGTGCGTTTAAACATGGCAATTGCTTGGGTTTTTATCTTGGTTTGGCTAAAAATTTGCGATTTAGCAAAGCTGGGCAATGTCATTAATTCACTTTGCAATTGCTCAAGTGCTACCGCTGTGATCCGACCGCTATTGTCTTTGCCATAAAAACTGACCGCAAGACTGGTGGGTAATAACGGTAAGTGTGCTTGCTGCCAAAGCGTTTGATTAATAATGGCTTCGTTGCCTGTATTGCCATGGTCATAATAAATACCGCCGATAATTAATGGGCTATGATTCACTTTTTCAAGCGCATCAATGGTGACCGTATCACCCAGTGCGAGTTGATACTTGATGGCAAGCGGTTCGCTGATGAGCACATAAGGGGTGCTAATATCGGTTTGCCAAAGTGTGGCTAGGCTTTCTTTTAACACGCTAGTGTATTTGAGTGAATAGTCATCTCGGCTGAGTAATTCGAGAGGGATAGTTTGTGGATTGGCATCATCCTTTGTCGTAAAAGTCAGTTTGGCATCCATTTCCCACTGTTGATAAAGCTCGCTGACTCTAGGATCGGCAGCAAGAATCGCTTGCGTCGCAGCAACATCTTGAGCGGGTTGTCGAATGTAAAGATCAGCATGTAGACGAGTCTCAAGCCAGTTTCGCAGTGTGTGCTCGAAGCTACCGACAAGAGTGTTCATGGATATGTTGGCGCTGAGCGCCAGTAAAATAGCCATCATGGCTAATGACAGGGGGGCGATTAGTTCGCGGGTTTCGGTGACTAAATATTGCCATAGCCCAGGTCGTGCTAAGGGTTGCAATGCATTCACTCCCCAATGCAGTAACTGGGGTAACAGTAAGGGAATGGCTACTGTGACCACGCCGAGTAAGATCAAGCTAACATTGTAATTGTGGCTTAAGGGAAAGCTCAGCGTCGCTACGGCTAACAACATACTGGCAAAGATAAACTGTTTAGCATGGATTTTACTGTGAGCCTGAGTTTGTTGGTAGCGATTGGCGCCTTGGGCTAAGGGCTTACGGGTTAAATCGACATACAAGGGCAAACATGCGGCTAAAGCCGCGACTAACGTCAGCGCAATAGCTTCAATAAGCCATTGCCATAACCAAACGCCAGGCAACAAATGGGCGCCATACAATTGCTCTAAGGTCATGGATACCATAGGTTGTAACCAGTGGCTAAGCTGTAAGCCCATAATAAAACCGATAATGGAACCCAGCAGCACCAAGAGCAATAGCTCCATTAATAGCGCTGTCATCAATGCTTGTCTTTCAATCCCTTGTTGCAATAATTGTATGAGTAGTTTTTGCCGCTTCATTAAGCTGTAACGCACGCCGTTATAGGCAATAAATAGCCCTACAACAAAGGCGAGCATGCTCATGGCATTGAGATTGAGATGAAAACTGCGGGTTAGCGCCATTAAGGCTTGCCCTTGGTCTTGCTGTACGAAGGCGGCATCTTGCGGCGTAATGCCGAGTAAATGGAGTTGTTCCGTTAAGGCCGATAGCTGATTGCTATCGCTAAACAGTGCGATGTAACTGAGCTGCCCTTGCATGCCCAGTAATTGCTGCGCTAGCGTAATATCGGCCAAAATGGCACTGCCAAGACCCCACTGATCTGCC
>JBOFUF010000177.1:0-4248 GCA_051652445.1 Shewanella sp. | reverse complement strand
CAGCAGATTAGCCATTTTAAACTTGCTTTTTTTACCTAACATTCGCATTCCCTTTCATCACGTATCTAACAATAATGTAATTAGTTTTTTAACATGCGTCGGTTGACGGGTTTACCACCACAAATCAACCTGGAAGCCGAGAATGACATCGTCATCTTGCCCATCTTCTGTTTGATTGGTCCACGACTTAGGAAGATAAGAGGCATGCAAGCGAATTTCGGGATTAACCCCAAATGCGGTCGGTAAAATAAAAGTAGGCGATACCGTCAGCTTTGATTGATTCCACGTCCCGCCACCCCAATTATTGTGCACATAGCCGATTTCACCCTGCACATAAAAATGTTGGCTTACGGGTACGGTCACCCGAGTCATGGCGGAGAGCCAATAGTTGTAGCTACCGGTACAAAGATCACGATAGGTATTGACATTGCCGGCGTAACACATATCGGCGTCAACCGCCATGTTATTATATTGGCCTTGTATTGCCGGGAACACGCTGACTCCGTTATCGAAGGTGTAACCGCCCCACAGCAATACACGGGTTGAGGTATCATCTTCAGCAACGTGGCTAATTAAATCGTTTGCATCACCGAAACCGTTAAAATCAGCATGCTCACCTTGGTATAAAGAACCCGGCTTATAGCCGTTGTACTCGGTAATGGTGCCGCCGAGTAAATTGCCGGAGCCAAGCCCTTTACCGGTTTGTACGACGATATTCGAAAAGCCGTTAGCGATGCCAAAAAAGTGGCTCATTTTATAGGTTAACGTCAAATCGAAACCGGTTTCTGCCCATTCATTACCGCTACGATCCCAGTTATCCGGCATGGATTTAATTAGCGCTGACACCCCAAGATTACCAAGTTGGGTGCCAATATGAAGCGTATGCATTAAGTTATTTAAATTGGTTTCATTGTTACCGATTTGCGAAGGGGTGTCTTCCCAACGGTCAATGTTTTCGTCATAGCGATCGCTGGCGATATAGGCAAGGTCAAATTCATAGCCCCCGACACTCAGGCCAGTAACACCAATACCTAAACCAGACATATCGGTATAAAAAAAGTCAGTCATGAAGATATAGTTGTCTTTTTTGCCATAATCGCGTTTACCCGCCCAAAAGGTGCCGGTAGGAGTGACGCCATTTAATTCGACAAATGCATTGTTGATCCCGGCATCAAAGCCATCGGCACTGGAAGAATAACCGGCCTCTTGACCTTTTGAGCCAACCCCAAAATTGATCCGGAAATTACGGCCATCGTCAAAGTTCCAATTACTCACCAAATTGGCGGAATAGTCATTGTCTGCTTCAATACCTAGGCGTCCTAGGGTTTCTTTTTGGCCAGGAAAATTCGCGCGCTTAAAGTCATCGTTAGCGCTCATCAACACGCCGGAACGAAAGTAGCCATGGAACTCAATATCGCTGGTCTCTGCGGCTTGCACGCTAGAATGTCCGGTTAGCCCAAGCAACAGACTCAGTGTTAGATAAGACAGCTTTGGTTTCACTCTGCTGGTCATTATTAATTCTTCCTTTTTTATTTATGAACACGGTATTCGTTATTGTGATGGTTCATGCTCGGTTGCTCACCGCGACCTCTTATAAACGTGTCAGCCCCATCATTTTTTTTAGACACTTCTCGCCATTTAACTCAGTCGCCAATATCACCAACCCTTAAAGAAAGCGCTTTCTCCTTTAACGAGCATTTATGGTTTTTAACACATCGACCTCATTGTGGCCTAATAGCAAACATAATAACGACAAGATAGTGCCATAAATGTGATTAACCCTACGAATAAAGCGCTTTCTTTGTGATACACGTCACTAAATTACACTGTTAAAACAAGGTAAGAGCATTATTTGTGAAAGGGAAGCATTACAATCGACGACGAGATGCCTCATGGCGTAAAAGAAAATCTTGAACAGTGTCAAGTAGAAAGCAGAGCAGTGCGGAACCAAACGTAGCACTCAGTTAGGGTTAAGTTAGGGTTACCCTGTGTGTCAACCTAAGCCTGAATTAACAAAACCAATAAGGATAGCTTAATTGGTCACCATAAAAGAAGTGTCTGAATTGGCGAACGTTTCCCAAGCCACAGTGTCGAGGGCGTTGAACAATCATCCCACGGTAAAAGAAGAAAACCGGATAAAAGTCTATGAAGCTATCGCAACACTGGGGTACAAACCCAATGCGTTTGCGCAAGCGTTAGCATCCAGTCGCTCTAACAGTATTGGGATGCTGGTGGGTTCTCTTGATGGCCCCTTTTACGGCCCCTTGATGCATAATGCAGAAGCGATTGTCAGGCAGCATAATATTCATCTGATCGTCACCAGTGGCCAGGAATCTCACCGCAAAGAACAGGATTCAATTGATTTTTTACGGTCTAAGCAAGTGGATGGTCTGATCATTTATTCCGATACGCTATCCGATAATGCGCTGATCGCGCTCGCTGAAATGCAACCTGCTACCATAGTGATTAATCGCTACATTCATGAAATATCTAAACAATGTATTTTTATTGATAATGAACTAGGCGGTTATTTGGCCACCAAGCACCTGCTTGAACTTGGCCATACCAAAGTGGCTTGCATTACGGGCCAGCTAAGTAAAGTTGACAGCCGTGATCGCTTGCAGGGCTATCGTAACGCTCTCGCTGAGTTTGCTATTGATTACGATGCAAATTTAATCGTTGAGGGCCGTTTTGATCATCAGGAAAATCATCAAGCAGCACGGCGCTTATTGGACATAGATAAAGGGATCACCGCGGTTTTCTGTCAAAATGACAATATTGCCCTCGCCGTTTACGATGCCGCCGCCGAGCGCGGTTTAGTGATTGGTGCGGATCTTTCCGTGGTCGGTTTTGATAATGCGCCCCATAGTCAGCACATTCGACCCCGCTTAACCACAGTGAACTTTCCAGTCGCAGAAATGGGTCTTGAGGCGGCTAAAGGGGTACTGGCATTACTCAATAAACAACACTACTCACTTAAGCATAAATTGAACCCTGAATTAGTGGTTCGCGATTCAGTCAAAAACATGCTGACCCGTCATAACCTGCCGTCAGATGCCTAAGATGCCCTGACCCAGCATGGTTTCACTAAAAAACATCTTCAAATCCTTGTTAAGGATGACAGGCATTAAATCACCGACAAACAAAAAGCCGCAGTAGCGGCTTTTTTGCTTAACTTGGAACCGAGTTAACTCAAACGTGTATTAGTCGTTAAAACATTGCCACAAAGAATACGCTTAAAAATAAAGCAACAACAACTGTCGTGCCTAAAGCCATTTTAAGTTCGGTGCTCATCATTCACTCTCCTCGTTAGTTTGGTGACATTATTATCAACCCAGTGATAAAAACCCATGTTTGTCTCTTTGTTTTGTGAGCAATAGCCTATTTATCAGCAATTGTCTTCTCACAACCCACTTGTTGCCCCTGAAAAACAAGTGCTTCCCTAGCCCACTGCTTCCCTATCCCAGGGTGCCATATTGGTCAATCGCGGTAAAAAATCACTGAGATTTATCGAGGATAAGCTATGTATTTTTGGTATACTCTTGCCCGTAATCCATTGATAGAGAGGGCCTATGTCGCAACTATTACACACTATGATCCGCGTCGGTAACTTAGAACGCAGTATTGCTTTTTATACTGAAGTGCTCGGCATGACACTGCTGCGCACCTCTGAAAATCCAGAGTACAAATATTCTTTAGCTTTCGTAGGTTATGGAGAAGAATCCACTGGCCAAGCCGTGGTTGAACTGACCTTTAACTGGGGCACGGACCAATACGATTTAGGCACAGGCTTTGGCCATTTAGCGATTGGCGATGACGATATTTACGCTCGTTGCGCTGCAATTGCGGCCGCGGGTGGCAAAGTGACTCGTGCTCCAGGTCCTGTTGCCGGAGGCACCACTGAAATTGCGTTTGTTGAAGATCCTGACGGTTATAAAATTGAGTTCATTCAAATGAAATCGGCGACTCAAGCTTTAGGTTAACCTTGACTGACTTAGCTAAATATTTATGATAACAATGCCGACTCTTCATTCGGCATTGTGTTTTCTGCCTAATCGCTGGCGTTGTTCACTTTCGGCAGGCATGCCCTATCGGCATTGAGCAAACTCGCCGTTCACCGCTCACTTAATGTGTAAGAGTCTGTGTTATCGCCGTTTTATCGCGTCCATCCTTAAGCTTGACCTTTAACATTCACATTGACTCTTTTTCGGCTAAAGAGGCGGGTAAACCAAGGTATGCGCCACAGCA
>JBOFUF010000176.1:0-14970 GCA_051652445.1 Shewanella sp. | reverse complement strand
GGTTCAGACCACGATCATGGGCATCACCATGAAGAGCACGAAGCCTGTGACACACCAAAAACAGGTTGTGACGGCAATGGCGGCTGTGGTTGCCGCGGCTAAACAAAGCCTGATACCAGCAGTTGAACGAGACGTTGTTTATCCGTAAGTGATTAAACTGCCATTGTTTAACCTTTTAAAATGCACGCCCTTCATTTAAGGTCGTGCATTTTTTATACAGCAGCTATAATTTTTGTTATCAATATAAGTTAAGCGACAGAGTACTTATGTTAACAAAACCCCTCTACGAACTTTTGCCTTTTGGCTACATGGCCCTCGGAAGTGCAAGTTTTATTGCACTCGACATCAACTATGCCCTAGTGTCGGCAACAGTGGTATTTGTATTAGGTGCGAGGATCTACGTTATGCGTTCTCAAAACCGTCGAACAGACCCTCTAAAACGACGAAAACAGGGGCAACTTCCTGAGATAATTTATAACTTTCTACCTTTTTTCTATCTTTTAGCTGCGATGGCTATGTTTAAATTCCTGCCCAAGGATCTCTACCCTATGATTGCCATCTGCTTATTCAGCTACGGCTTATACAATCTGATCCGTCGTTCCCTCTATCGTAGTCATAAGCTACCTATACCTATAACAGGTTAACGCCATATCCTATTTATCCAGTACAGTGTCATTGGCGACCACATAACTGTTCACCATATGATGGCCACTAACCAATTAATGCTTGGATATTCGCTCTGTGCTCAGTAGACATATTTTTCAAATAATTAGAACAACGTGTAATCGTCGCGATACTCACTTCATACTCAGTCGCAATATGCCTTTGGCTCATCTCCCCCTCTAACAGCAACTGAAATACCTTTAAGCGCCCAGCAACCGCACTGCGCTCATCTTCGGTTAACAGTAAGTGAAACAACAGAGAAAGATCTTCATAATTGCTGTGGCTCAAAACTTTTTCTAATACAAGATCCCAGTTTGCTCGCATAACCCCCCCATAAGTACTGCTCAAGCATTACACTATCAGTCTAACAGATTTAATCTGCATACAAATAAATTGTTACGTTTAGCCGTCTTACCCAGACAAAAACTGACAAAATTGCTTCTAGTACATCAAGTTAATTTGTGTACAATAGAAGTGCAATGTCACACTTCGACGCTAATTAATGAGAATACAATGAAAAAATTACTACTTACTTTCGTTGCCGGTACCTTATTGGCTTCAACTGCACAAGCGCACAATTTCGAAGACGCTAAAGATGCGATTGAATACCGCCAATCTGCTTTTGGTCTTATTGCTCATAACTTCGGCGATATGGCAGCCATGATGAAAGGCAAAAAACCTTTCGAAGCGGAAACCTTCGCAATGCGCGCAACCAATGTTGCTGCATTATCCAAAATTCCTTTCGAAGGTTTTATTGATGGCTCAGACAAAGGTAACACCGAAGCCCTAGCCAAAGTTTGGCAAGATAGAGCTGATTTTGATGCAAAAATGAAAACCTTCCAAGAGAATGCTGTTATTCTCGCTACAATAGCTCAAAAAGGTAATCAAGCTGAAATCAAGCAAGCCTTTATGGAAACAGGCAAAAGCTGTAAAGGCTGTCACGACATTTATAAGAAAGACTAGTTCGACGTTGTTTTCCCTAACAAAAAGCCTGCTAAATAGCAGGCTTTTTGTTGTTCCTAAATAAAGTATAGTCTATAGCACTTTCACTATTGGCCAGATTAAATAACCAAAAACCATAGCCCCGCATACAGTGAACAGTACTAAAGCAAGCCACCCTGATTTGAATCGAAGCTCGCTCTTCGCACTTGATGAAAGCGCTGCCTTCGAGACCCTTTTGTAGCCACTTATCATAGCACCAACTAACTTATCCCCTTTAATGGCATGAATAACCACTGCCAGTACATGAATGGCACTTAATAAAAGGATAAGGTTAAAGTTGGTTTTATGAAGCCAAGTTAAAAATCCACTGGTATCTGAACTGACGTAGCTATATAGCGGACCTTCGGTAAAAATATCATCGGTCGCAAAAAGGCCTGTCACTAATTGAAGACTAATGATTCCAATCAATCCGATGACCATATAACCACCGATAGGATTGTGCCCAAGTACCACGGACATCCCTTTAGTTCGAATCGTTCTCAAGTAATCGAGCACAACTTTGGGGTGATGAACAAAGTGGCTAAACCTTGCCGTATCGCTACCAATGATCCCCCAGAGAACCCTAAATCCAATAAGAATTAACAAACTATATGCAAAAATTTGATGCCACTGCATTTCGCCCACATCGGCACTCCACCATAAAAGCACCAGCAGACAAACCATGCCCCAATGGAAAATTCGCGTGGGTAAATCCCAGACCTTAATTTTAACGTGTTCAGTATTCATAAAATGGGCAAGCTCAAAGTGAACTAACAGAATAAGTAGAGGTATTTTATCGGGATTAGGGAACAAAGTTAAAGTAAATAAGGACAAATACAGCGGAGTTATCCCATCGAATATGACCCCATTTAGCTGGCAATACAAGGCTTTTTGGCCAAGAATTAGTGATATTTGCCTAAGTGATCAAATATCCAACGAACAGTAGCTAATGTATGCAATAACGTGATCTAGATCTCGTTTTATGCCGCAAACATTGGTAATCTGAAATTAAAGGAAACAACAGAAGGTTCGAAATATGCTAAAGATTACTAGCAAGCAACTTGAAGTCACATCTCCTATTCGTGAACGCATTGAAAGCCGTTTTGAAAAGCTTTCAAGGCATGATGTGCAAATGATAAATCCCCATGTAATCATTACAGAGGAGAAACCAGGTTTCAAAATTGAAGCATCGGTTGGCATCCCAAATGGAGAACTCTTCGCTCAAGCAAAACATGAAAATTTATATACTGCGATTAACGCTATGGGCCAGAAATTAGAGAAACAGCTCAATCGCATAACACACAAACCTGAAGCACTACGCTTCACATCATTAACACCTACTAATAATGTTGTTGAAGTTGACGACGAGTACGAGGAGGAAGATGCGGCATAATTCAAGTCTGCTAAGTGCGAGAAACGCATCACTTTGAGAGCAATAAAGTAGAAATATTTAATCAGATTACAGTGTTTACAAAAGCTTAGTGCAATTATTTAAATAATGAAAAAAATAGTTCTTTTTGGCTAAATGTCTACTACACTTTACAAAGTGACATCAAGAATCAAAGAGGTGCAAATTAAAATCGTTTCAGATATTGCTTTAGTTTAAATTTTGATTTATTAATATTGATTAAAAGATTTTAATCTCTAAAAAATGTTACTGGATATAACTAAGGAGCATAATTAATCTAACCGTTACAAATTGATGAACTAAAATTTATTGTTAACGATTAATTCTTTTATCATTTGTACGTTTAAAAGTTCAGGTTTTACTTTTAACTAGGTTCAGTTTCAATTAGCACGCTTGGAGAGGAGGCAACACAAAATCCCACAATTTATTTTTAGAAACAATCAGGTATGTTGGCTTTCACTAAAAGTAGCACTCAATTTTAACCCAATATCAGGATGACAACCAGAAAGTGGCGGCATCACTAAAACACCATAGTTAACAGAGGAATCGAGTACAATACAAAATTTACATTTGAAAAATCTTTACCAATCGATTTTTTAACACCCACAATAGGAGAACTAAGTTAACAAAAGTCACATTAATAAAAGCTATATTATCAAAAACGATTATTGAAATAACGGGTCGGCACCAGTCTGTGCTAAACATTGAGATAAATGAGGTAATAACTGTCACATTTAGTTAGATGTTCCATGAAAGTAGGCCATATTTACACCAAGATCATATTTACACCAAGATTTAAGGTAAAGCTTTAAACATGAATGCTTACGTATAGGTGTTTAAGGTGATTTGCAACATGTTGGTTTAATTTTAATTTTTCAGATTAATTAAATGCAGTTCGTTTAGTATAAATCCAAGTCGTATATAATTTTTATCAATGTAAAGTGTTAATATTTACCATTAGTTGAACTATGACATTCCAAACACCTTAAACAATGTTTAATTAGCAACTAAAAAGGAGGGCATCTGGACTTAACGAAAAATGTAATAACAGTAAATGAGAGTTTGTTATACGCTCCATGTATTAGTATGTTAGGTTTAAAAGTAAAAAGTAATAACGTAAGTAGCAAGCCCGAAAACGCATGACAAGGCTAGGCTGTTTTTACAGCAAAATGTACCTAGTACAACCAATGAGCCGTAAATCGTTTATTTTAAAATGTTCGTTTTGTTAGTGTTAGTGTTAGTGTTAGTGTTAGTGTTAGTTTTCATGTTATAGCTCCATGCAAGTGTTAACTTTTAAAATATAAGTGCAAGACATGTCAACGTAAGTTCGCTGGTACTGCAAACTGCATAGTTTCAAGGTTATACGCTATGCCGCATAAAGTACTTGTTAATGTTCATTGTAAATGCAAGTCGTTATCTAGTGAGTTTTAAACGTTTTACTGTTACACGTAAATGTAAGATAAACGAGTGTTTTACCTTGTCCCAAACTGACCATAAGGAGGATAAACTCGCTTGACCATATATTCATATTTGAACCAAACCAGCGCACCCTCGGGTGCGCTTTCTTTTTAAATTGTCTTAAAGAAAGTTTTGATTGACAGCGAAGCCCTAGACATTTAGTTTTAAGATCATGAAAATAAAAGCAGATTTTTTTACTTTCATTTTTACACCCTCACTCTAGGAGACGGATTTTCTGTGTAAAAACGAAAGTAAAAATCCAAAGCCTCCCAACTGGGAGGCTTTTTTTGTCTTAAACAATTGATAAAATACATGGCAATTGAGGTCAGAATGCTTACACCACAGCCTTTAAATCAAACCCGAGAGCAAATAACCCAGCTGGATAATGAACTGCTGGCATTACTCGCAGAGCGCCGCCGCTTAAGTTTAGAAGTGGCTCGCAGCAAAGAAGTGGATGTCAGACCCATCAGAGACACTCAAAGGGAAAAGGAACTGCTCGCTCGACTGGTGAAAGAAGGCAGAGAAAAAGGATTAGATGCCCACTATGTTATCTCACTTTACCAAAGCATCATTGAAGATTCAGTATTAAATCAGCAAGCTTACCTTCAAGGCCGTGCCAATCCAGAGGCACAAAAACAGCAGTATTGTATCGCTTACCTCGGTGCTAGAGGCTCTTACTCTTATCTCGCAGCTACACGCTATTGCCAACGCCGCCAAGTTGAAATGCTGGACTTAGGTTGCCAAAGTTTTGATGAAATAGTGCAAGCCGTTGAGTCAGGACATGCTGATTATGGTTTCCTGCCGATTGAGAACACATCTTCAGGTTCAATTAACGAAGTCTACGACGTATTGCAGCACACCAGCCTGTCAATCGTCGGCGAAACCACGATTGAAGTCAGCCACTGCCTGCTAGGAAAAGCGGGGAGTAAATTAGCAGACATAAAAACCGTCTATGCCCACCCTCAACCCATTAGTCAATGCAGTAAATATTTAAGCCAACATAAAAACTTGAGACTGGAATACTGCTCAAGCAGTGCAGAAGCGATGGAGAAGGTCAATCAAAGTCCAGATAATCGTGCCGCAGCAATTGGCAGTGCCGAAGGCGGTGCACTTTATCAGCTAGAGTCTATAGAAGCAGGCTTAGCAAATCAGAAAATCAACCAAAGCCGCTTTATCGTTGTTGCCCGCAAAGCCGTTGCAGTACCAGAGCAGTTACCCGCTAAGACTACATTGATCATGGCAACAGGCCAAAAAGCCGGTGCTTTAGTAGAAGCCTTACTGGTTCTAAAAGCGCATCAGTTAAACATGAGCAAATTAGAGTCACGCCCGATTCCAGGAACGCCTTGGGAAGAAATGTTCTATTTGGATATCGACGCTAATATCTCCAGCGAGCCTATGCAGGCTGGGTTAAAGCAACTAGAGCGGATCACACGATTTATTAAAGTCTTAGGTTGCTATCCTTGCGAAACAGTCAAGCCAACGCAGCTAAGCAATAGTCAGCTATTGATTGAACCTAGCACGTCTAAAGACCAAATCATTAGCGAGAATGGTGCTAATGCCAGTCCAGTTCGATATAGCAAAGCCTATAAAGAGCAAGCCAGTGTGGTCAATTGTGGTTCTATGACAATCGGTGCGGGGCATGTCGGTGCCATAGCAAAAATCACGCTAAATAATGACATTTCACACTTAGCATTATCGGCTTTTGAGCAGCAAGTGAAGCAGCTTAAAGAGACGGGATTCCAAGCCGTTTTACTGAATGCTGTGAATCAACTGACTATCACAGACATCACTCTGGCTAAACTACGCCAAATCCTGCATCAATATGGCCTAGTGTGCATTATTGCCATAGAGCAAGAAACCGATATGCCATTTGCAGTCCAGCACGCCGATATGTTATTCCTCGCAGGCAAGCAGATGTTTAACCAAACTTTGCTGACTCAAGCAGGCACCTTACCGATCCCTGTAATACTTGAACGTAACGATATGGCAAGTTTTGAAGAATGGCTCACGGCGACAGAAGTGATCTTAAGCCAAGGCAATCAACAGCTGGTTCTGTGTGACTCAGGCATTAGAACCTTAAATAATGCCAATCTACCTACGCTCGATTTAGCGAGCCTGATCCAGATTAAAGCCACGAGCCATTTGCCGATGTTGATCAACCCAAGTTATGCCGTATCAGATGATGATCTACTGGTTCAAACGCAAGGTATTAAGCGGCTTAACGTCGATGGATTGATACTTAATTGTCCACTCAATAGCAGTGTTCACCCTGAGTCGCTTAACTTAATAAGCACTGTGGTACGGGAATTATATCGAGCGAACTAAAGCTTTAATCTAGATTGATTTAATTTAAAGTGAAATGTGGTTAGTTCGACGTGGGTTAAGGGATAAATGAGACTTCATTTCTCCCTGATTGACTGAGAAAAAATGGCCCTACTAGGCGCAACAACAAACTCATTCCTAGGGAGACAGCCTTAATGCCAACAGTTTCCTGCCGTTTATGGATACCTGAGGAGATAACCGAAGTGACTAGCGCCAACGCGAAGAGGACAGACAGAATTTGGTAGCAGGACATAAGAGCGTCTAAAAATCCTCAATTTAGAGACTCTAGCACAAGATTAGATTTCTAAACCATCCACTAGACTTAACCACCCTTTAATGATCCTGTGGCAAAACCAAATGATCCCAAAGAGATAAATTGAAAGACTGAGCCAAGTAAGTGAAACGCAATAGCCGAGCACTAGTAAGCCAAGAAAGGCGAAATTAGAATGCCGTTGCCAACGCAAATGCGACGCCAATAACGGACTACCATGGAATTGGCGTTGGGAGACATTAATGAACAAACTTAGCAGCACAGGAAATAATAATAAGGGAAAACCCGACATCAAGGCATACAACAAATGCCCCAGAGTACGGTCTTCAACTTTTGCGGCATAAGTGGTTGTCATTGTCATTGAGAGACTCCAGCCAGACTAATAAACTGGGCGCAAACATCTTACGCCCTTGACATTAACCTTACGTTCTCACAGAGATAAGCGCAACTAAGGATTAGAAATATTTCTACCCATTTAAAAATAAGCCACGCGTAAATGACGCTAATTAGCTGCGAGTTAAAGTTTAAGTGTCGCGTCTGATAGCAATGTCGTGGAGCAAGCGAGTACAAAACCAGCCTCAATTTCTGCAGCAGTCAGTGCCATCACACTCGTCGATACCGTTTCTCCCTCCAAAACTTGACACTTACACGCACCGCAAACGCCCGAACGACAAGCCGCAATAATCGGTAACCCTTCGGACTCAATGCCCTCCAGCAGACTTTGTCCGTGATTTAGCGTCGTGCTTCGATCGCCAATCACTAAGTTAAAAGCAGACAAGGCGAAATCCCCTTCTGGTAGGTTTTCACTCGTTCCATCTGACGAGTTTGCTTGCATAAGCTGACTGCGAGCTACTTTTTCGGCTGAGGCAAAACTCTCATGGTACAACCGACTCATATCAAAATTGAGTTCGACCAATAAGGTTTTTACCGCTTGCATATAGGGTTCTGGCCCACAAAGGTAGATAGTACGCTCTGCAAAATCAGGTACTAAGGTTTGTAGCATCGGTGCACTTAACCGCCCGAAATCGAATGCTATCTTTGGCGAACAACCCAGTGTTTCAGTGACGATCTCAAGTGCGTAGCTGAGCTTAAATGCATTAAAACGGTTAGCCATAGTCGCCAATGATGACTTAAAAATAATATCATTCTCTGAACGCGCACTGTGCACAAAGGCAATATCGGCATCAATTTGCGTATCAGTCAGATAACGCGACATCGAATACATGGGGGTAATACCGCAACCCGCACTCAAAAAAAGGTATTTCTGCGCCGTTATCGCTGACAAATTAGCAGCTAACTTTTCAGTCTCTGGCTGTTTATGGCTTAACCGAGCAATATCAAACAGATTAAATTGCCCCGCGGGTGGCAGCACTCGCACACTCTGGCCGGGTAATAGCTTGTCAATAAGATAGTTAGAGGCGAGTCCACCCGCAACACGCTTAATCGTCACCATCAAGGAATGGGGTCTTGATGGCGATGATGACAAGGTATAACTGCGGCACACTTGCTCGCCATTAATCTCAAGCACAAAGGTCATAAACTGACCTGGTTTATAGTCAAACTTCATCGGTTCGCCCGCTTGAAAACGAAAACTCACAACATCCAAGGTTTCATTCCAGCGTTCGACGCACACTAATTGATTAACACTTCCGGGTTTATCGGGCGAAACCGATAATGCCCGCGCTCCCGCTATCACACTCATGTTCATAGCATTTACCCACAAAACACTGCGGCCTCAGTCAACAAACTCAAACCGCAGTTAAGCAACAATTCTTGGTTGATTTAAGCCACGTTTAACATATTTTTTAAATCGGCTTCGACTGTTGTGGTATTACGCAAGCCAAACTTATCTTCCAAAATCTTGGCTAAATTGGCCGTCAGGAACGCAGGGGGGGTCGGGCCTGTTCGAATATTTTTAACGCCAAGTGACAACAGTGTTAGCAGTACTACAATGGCTTTTTGCTCAAACCAAGAAAGCACTAAGCTCAGAGGCAATTCATTGATATCACATTCAAACACTTCAGCTAATGCAATCGCTAACTGAATCGCTGAATAGGCATCGTTACATTGGCCCACATCGAGCAAACGTGGAATACCGTTAATGTCACCAAATTCGAGCTTATTGAATTTGTACTTACCACAGCCTAGCGTCAGGATGATTGAATCCTTAGGTGTGGATTTAGCAAGTTCAGTGAAGTAGCTTCTATCAGCTTTGTCGCCATCGCAACCGCCAACAAGGAAGAAATGCTTAATCGCACCACTCTTCACATTTTCAACCACGGCGGGCGCTGCGGCCATCAAGGCATTGCGGGCAAAACCAATAGTGATAGTGTGTGGGATTTCATCATAGATAAAACCTTCTAAGGCTAACGCTTTATCAATGACCGTTGAGAAATCATCGCCTTCAATATGCAACACTCCAGGCCAGCCCACGATGCTGCGAGTAAAAATGCGATCGCTGTAACTACCCACATTGGGATCGATAATACAGTTAGAGGTCATCACCACAGCGCCGGGGAAATTGGCAAATTCTTGCTGTTGATTCTGCCAAGCACTGCCGTAATTCCCGACAAGATGTGGATATTTTTTAAAGGCAGGGTACGCCAGTGCAGGCAGCATTTCGCCGTGGGTAAACACATTGATACCCTTGCCTACTGTCTGCTCGAGAATTAGCTCTAAATCCTTCATGTCATGGCCAGAGACGAGTATGGCTTTGCCCTTAACTGACTTAGTGTTGACCACTGTAGGTTCAGGGTGACCGAAGGCTTGGGTTTCACCCGCATCCAGCATGGCCATTATGCGGTAGTTCAACTGACCTATGTCCATCGCCGTAGTAAACAGCTTATCGCCATCAACACTTGGCTCACCTAAGAAAGACATGATTTCATGGAAGCGCCCTGCCACATCGGCATCAGTCTGACCCAACACGCGGGCATGCTCCATATAGGCCGCCGCACCTTTAAGGCCATATAAACACAATAACCTCAATCCCATGATGTCTTCATGAACGTCATGCTTATCTTTATTCAGCAGTGCAATCGGTGCCTGCGCTAGCATTTCAATCTTACTGGTTCCCAGCACTAACTGAGCGACTTGCGGCACTTGCTCAGCAGTAATACCGGCTTGTTCACACGCCTCTTCGTAGGCAGCTTTTAACTGAGCACGAAACTTAGCCGCCTGCTGGGTATAAGCCATAATGCGCTCATCATCGAAGTTTACGTTGGTGAGTGTCGCGAAAAAAGCTTTAGGTACAAAGCTATCAATTTCAGCATCGATAATACCCAGCTCGCGGGCTTTAACGGCATAAACAGACACGCCTTGCAGCATGTAAATCAGCAAGTCTTGCAGATCGGACGTGGCCGCTAACTTGCCACACATACCTTGGGAATAACTACAACCATTGCCAGCGGGTGTACGAATGGTTTGCTCACACTGAATACAGAACATAGATTAACTCCTAAATTTGATTCATGCTTTATTTTTGCATGTTTAAGACTAGTCTACCTAAACGTGCCATAAGCGACAGTCATTTCTAAAGTGGGATGCCAAATGTTAGAGAAAGATCACCTTAAGCAATAACTAATGAATACAATGTGACCTGTTAAAAACCCACAAAAAAAGCCCATCAAGGATGGGCGTTTTAAAGGGTAACCTATTATTTATTAATTGGTTTTCATATCATTAACCGATTGCAGCATAATACGGCTTTCGCGCTGGAATTGAGGTGCAAAATCCCCAAACCATATAGCGACACTTTGGAACTGCTTAATAAACTCGTTCCTGTCACCCCGTTTTAGCAGTTCTAACGCTTCACGGTAGTTAGCTAAATAATCACCAATAGCATGCTGGCTATCTTGCTGGGCAAAAATAATATCGGCATATAACTCAGGACTTTGGGCAAATAAACGCCCTACCATAGCGAGCTCTAATCGGTAAATCGGCGAGCTAAATTGCAGTAAAGTATCAATATCGGCCTCTTCCTTGCACAGATTCAAACCATACACAAAGGTCGAGAAGTGACGCATCGCCTGCACTAGCTGCATCGCACTGTCGTGACGTTCTGGCTCTGCTTCGACAATCCGTGCGCCCCAAATGGCGATCTGCTCAAGCAACCACTGGTATTTTTCCGACGAGCGACCATGACAAACAACGACAACTTGCTTCGCCAGACTGCCCACATCAGGACCAAACATAGGATGAAAACCTACGACGGGACCAGAATGCGCCTCAAGCATGGCTTTAACTGGCTCAGCCTTGATGGAGGTCAAATCTGCCAAAATGCAATCTGCAGGTAACTGGGTCAGTTTCTCACGAATAAGCTCACAGGTAATCGCAATAGGCACAGTCACTAACACCATGCCTGCATCGGCAAATAAGCTATCTGCTTGCTGCCAATCGTCTTTATCGAGCAGATTCACTTGGTAGCCTGATAAGGTCAGCATTTGTGAAAATAGCCCACCAAGCTGACCTTTACCGCCGATAATCACCACAGTTCCTAAATCTTTTTTGACTTGTTTAAAGCCTACATCTTTCTCATTAAGGTAAGACTCACGCATCAAGCGGCGCAAAATATCTTCGATCAACTGTGGCTCGATCCCCATAGCTTTTGCTTCTTCACGGCGTTTAGCCAGCATGGCAGCTTCACGCTGGGGTGCATAAATCGGTAGCCCCGCACCGTGTTTCACCGTGCCCACTTGCGCCACGAGATCTAAGCGCTTACGCAGTAAATGCAATAATTGCTGATCGACACCATCAATCAGGCCGCGAAGGTGTTCTAATTCGGCCGTTGTTTTTTCATTCATACCGGAGTCCATTAAGCTGTATTCAATTTAAGCATTTGCGACTTTAAGCATATCGAAGCGCGTTGGGAGTATTGAAGATAACTTCGCCGCACCGTCACGTAAAATGGTTTCTGTTTTTTCCCAATTAATACAGGAATCTGTTACAGAAACACCGTAAACCAGCTCACTTAATGGCCTATCAGAACTTTGATTGCCTTCATTTAAATGACTTTCTAGCATGACGCCAATAATCGACTTATTGCCGTGATAAATCTGCTCGAACACATCTTCACACACTGGTATCTGCCGCCTGTAATCCTTGGATGAATTGCCATGGCTGCAATCGATGATCAAACGTGCATTGAGTTTGGCTTTATGGAGCTGCGTTTCACACTCTGCCACACTCGCCGCATCATAGTTGGGCGTTGCACCGCCGCGTAAAATAACATGACCATCGGGGTTACCTGCCGTTTGCAATAATGCGACTTGACCCTGTTGGTTAATGCCGATAAATCTGTGGCTACTGGCTGCCGATTTTAGCGCATTGATCGCCACATCGAGCTTACCATCGGTGCCATTTTTAAAGCCCACCGGCATAGACAGACCCGATGCCATTTCTCTATGGGTTTGCGATTCTGTGGTGCGTGCGCCAATGGCAGACCAAGTGACCAGCTCAGAAAGGTACTGAGGACTGATAGGATCGAGCGCTTCGGTAGCAACAGGCAGCCCTAACTCGGCCAACCAAATCATTAGCTCACGGGCCATTCTCAGACCTTTTTCAACATCGAAGGATTCATCCATATCGGGGTCGTTGATCATGCCCTTCCAACCTACCGTAGTACGCGGCTTTTCAAAATACACTCGCATTAAGATATAAAACTCATCACTGAGTTCATCGTGCAGAGTTTTAAGCTTTAAAGCGTATTCTTTTGCGGCGGCGATATCATGGATTGAGCAAGGGCCGGTAATAATCAAAACGCGGTTATCGCGCTTATGAACAATATCAGCCACGGTTTTGCGAGCATTAAGAATATAGCGATAAGCATGCTCAGAGAGTGGCAAGGCATTTTTAAGCTCTTGCGGCGTGATTAACACTTTCTCCGAACTGATGTGTACGTTATTAATCGTATCTTGTTGCATGCTTACCACCTAAGGCTTAGTGTTTAACCCCGTTGTCGAAGCGGGACTTCAAGCCAACTTGGGCATTGATTTCGGAAGAAAATGGCGTCAAACCATCGTGATGCAATCTTGTAATGCTACACCATTACACTTGGGCGACCACTATGCCTGTTCATTCTCTTTAGATCAAGTATAAATACTCAAAAAACAGCAACAAAAAACCGCCACTAGGGCGGTTTTCTGTGCGAACACTACGTCTTTTTTTCTGTAGCGGGAACTATTACTTAGTTGCCAGCTTCTCACGGATACGTGCAGATTTACCTGAACGATCACGCAGATAGTACAGTTTGGCGCGACGAACGCGACCACGACGCTTAACTTCAATGCTAGCGATCAGCGGGCTGTGCGTTTGGAAAGCACGCTCAACACCTTCACCATTAGAGATTTTACGTACTGTGAATGCAGAGTGCAGACCACGGTTACGCTTAGCAATTACAACGCCTTCAAAAGCCTGTAAACGCTCTTTATCGCCTTCTTTAACACGAACCTGAACCACTACTGTATCACCAGCACCAAACGCAGGTACGTCTTGTTTCATTTGCTCATCGTTGAGCATTTTAATGATGTTGTTCATAACTTACTCCGTTCTAGAATTAACTGAGCTACGACTAAGCATGCTTGTTCATTGCTTCAACGAACTGCGCTAATTGAGTCGTTTGTTCGTCAGTCAGAGCTAGATTTTGCAATAATTCTGGCCGTCTAAGTAAAGTCCTACCAAGGCTTTGCTGTAAACGCCAGAGTCTAATTTGTTCGTGGTTGCCACTTAGCAGCACTGCTGGTACGTCAACACCATCAAGGCTTTCAGGGCGAGTGTAATGTGGACAATCCAGTAAACCGTCGGAGAAAGAATCTTGCTCCGCCGAAGCTTGTTTTCCTAGCACGCCAGGAACCAATCTCGATACTGAATCTATTAGAGTCATCGCCGGTAATTCGCCACCCGAAAGCACGTAATCCCCTATTGACCACTCTTCATCCACTTCAGTTTGAATGATGCGCTCATCAATACCTTCGTATCGACCACACACCAAAATCAAACGTGATGACTGAGCCAACTCAGTGACGCCTTGCTGATCCAGCTTACGTCCTTGAGGTGACAAGTAAATCACCTTCGCACCAACACCTGCTGCGGCTTTCGCTGCATGGATGGCATCGCGCAAGGGTTGCACCATCATCAACATTCCGGGACCACCGCCGTAAGGCCTGTCATCTACCGTATTATGTCTATCATGGGTGAAATCACGGGGATTCCACGTGTGCAACTCGAGCAGGCCGTTTTTCACGGCTCGACCCGTAACACCAAAGTCTGTCACGGCACGGAACATCTCTGGGAACAGGGTTATTACCCCTAACCACATCTGTTGTACCTCGACTTAGAAGTCAGGATCCCAATCCACTAAAATCTGTTTACCTTGCAGATCCACCGTTTTGATGAACTGCTCAGGGACAAAGGGGATCATACGTTCCACTTTGCCGAAACTATCTTTAGCGTTGGCTTTAACAAGTAATACGTCGTTCGATCCTGTTTCCACGATCTGATCGACAATCCCCATGTTATAGCCTGTTGTATTGATCACTTCGCAACCGATGAGATCACGCCAGTAGAATTCATCTGCTGGCAAATCGTTCATCTGTTCCGGCAAAATCGCAATCTCACAATTTGTGAGTATTTGCGCTTGCTCCCGTGTTTCTACGCCATCAAGTAATGCCACTACAGCCTTGCCTTGATAACGCCACTGGGCGACCTTTATTTCGCGCCACTCGCCATTTTCTTTAATAAGCCATGGTGAGTAGTCAAAGATACCTTCAACAGAATCGGTATAGGCGGTGATTTTCAGCCAACCTTTAATGCCATGACAGGAGCCTAATTTCCCCAGTACGACTGGCTGTTGGTTACTGCTCATCAATCT
>JBOFUF010000175.1:0-9978 GCA_051652445.1 Shewanella sp. | reverse complement strand
GCTTATCGCCTCAACCTTAATGCAATGGTTTGGCAATAACATGTTATATGGCTTTATGTCAGCCTGTACCTTGATCCTCTTTGTGCGCTTACGTTATGTACATTCGCAGCAAAAAGCCGAAACTAATATCACCCAAGATTACATCATGGCGACGGGGGACTTAGTGTCTTCACCACTGGCAGCAGCGCTAGACCCAAGGGTAGATGTTGAATCGATTCAAGAACACATGACACCCACAGCCAACGAAGATACAACCGAATTTGACTTAGGTGCCGATGACGTCGATGACGATATGAATGAAGGGGGCTGTGACAACGAGAATGACGATGAAGAACAGCTAGCTTTTTGCTTTGATATTAAGCAAACCGCATCAGAAGCCGATCCAGCATACGAGCCAGTTAGCACTAAAACTAACCTTAAGAAACAGTTAGTCTCGCGAAAATACACCTAAAAAATACCCATAAAAAAACGGATTAACGATATCACGTTAATCCGTTTTTTGTGTAAGCGATAAATCACGCATTTCGCGCTTGCGCTAAGCCTTTAGCTACGGCGCTGACGCACCGCTTCAAACAAGCAGATCCCCGTCGCTACCGATACGTTCAAGCTAGAAACACTGCCTGCCATAGGGATAGAAATCAGTGAATCGCACGACTCGCGACTTAAACGGCGTAAGCCTTTGTCTTCGGCGCCCATAGCAATCGCCAAGGATCCTTTAAGATCCGCTTGATAAAGTTCGCAATCGGCCTCGCCCGCCGTGCCCACAATCCACACACCTTTATCCTGCAGGTGGCGCATAGTGCGCGCGAGGTTAGTCACTTGGAATAACGGCACGGTTTCTGCCGCGCCACATGCCACTTTACTCACCGTCGCCGTTAAGCCAACTGAATTGTCTTTAGGCACAATAATCCCTTGCACGCCTGCGGCATCGGCATTACGAAGACAAGCGCCTAGGTTATGGGGATCGGTGACGCCATCCAAGATCAACAGGAAGGGTTGCTCAGTACTCGCAAGCAGCACATCTAAATCTTGCTCATTCAATACTTTCGCCGCTTTAACCCGCGCGACTATGCCTTGATGTTGACTACTTTCTGCTTTGTCATCCAAGGCTTTACGAGAAGCGACTTGAATCGTGGTGCCAAAGGCTTTAGCCTGATCGGCCAGCACCGTTAAGCGCTCATCATCACGACCTTGTAACAGCCATAATTCAATAATGCGCTCAGGGCTATGCTTTAATAAGGCTTCAACGGCATGAATGCCAAAAATAATATCTTGTTTTTTCATTTATTTCTTTCTCGTGCTCCGCTTAGCGGCTTTTGGCTTTTTAGCCGGATCTTTGACTGCTGTTTTTTTTGCTTTCGTAACCGCTTTAGGCTTGGTTTTAGCTTTGCCTGCTTGCGCCTTCGCGCTAACGGACTCGGTTTTAGCCGCTTTACCTTGCTTAGCACCTTCACGATTAACTCGCTCACGGGCTGTCATCGGCTTATCACGGCTGGCCGATGCTTTACGCTTGCCGCCTTTACCGTCGTCACCTAGCATGACCAAATCAATCTGCCTGTCATCAAGATTGACTGCGGCAACGTTCACCGTGACAGGATCGCCAACTTGATAAATTTGCTTGGTATTCTCACCGATAAGGCGCTGGCGCATAGAATCAAACTGATAGTAATCACTACCTAAGCTTGAGATATGCACTAAGCCGTCGATAAACAGCTCATTTAAGCGCACAAACAGACCAAAACTGGTCACCGAGGCAATCACTGCATCAAAGGTATCGCCAACGTGATCTTGCATAAACTCGCATTTCAGCCAATCACTTACATCACGGGTGGCTTCATCAGCACGACGCTCTGTGGTCGAACATTCTTCGCCCAATAGTTCGAGTTCATCGAGCTGATAATGATAACCACCATCTTGGGTCCACTTCTCAGTGGCTTCGGCTCTTTCCTTTGCCAGTAGATAGCGGATAACGCGATGCAAGACTAGGTCAGGATAGCGGCGAATAGGCGAAGTAAAATGCGCGTATTCTTCTAAAGCAAGACCGAAGTGACCTTCGTTATCCGGTGTATAAATGGCCTGACGCATAGAGCGCAGTAACATCACTTGAATAAGTTCAGCATCGGGTCGGTCGGCAATTTGCAACATCACGTTCTGGTAATCAGAAGGCGTTGGCTCAAGTCCACCGGGCATAGTCAAACCACGCTCAGCCAGGAACTCTTTAAAGTTCGCCAATTTTTGTTCGGATGGCGCTTCATGCACGCGGTACAGCACTTCGCCTTTGTGTTTCTTGACGAATTTAGCAGCAGAAACGTTGGCCAAAATCATACATTCTTCAATGATTTTATGGGCTTGATTTCGACCGCGCGGCACGATTTTTTCAATCTTACGCTGTTCATTGAAAACGAACTGGGTTTCCATGGTTTCAAACGCAATCGCACCACGTTCCGCTCTTTGCTCATCAAGCGCTAAATACAATGATTGTAAGCATTGTAAGTGCGGGAACAAGGCTTCATGCTCAGGCGCAATGGCGCCGCCTTCTAACATCGCGGCCACTTGGGTATAAGTGAAACGGGCATGGGAATACATTACCGCCGGATAAAACTTATAACCCGACAGTTTACCTTTGGCAGATATCGTCATCTCAGCGACCATACACAAACGGTCAACCTGAGGATTCAGCGAGCACAGGCCGTTGGAGATTTTCTCCGGCAGCATAGGGATCACTTGCGACGGGAAATACACTGAGTTACCACGGGCACGCGCTTCGGTATCTAAGGCCGAATCGGTGCGCACATAATAACTCACATCCGCAATCGCCACCCATAAACGCCAACCGCCACCGGCTTTTTTCTCTGCATAAACCGCATCGTCAAAATCGCGGGCATCCTCACCGTCAATCGTCACTAATGGCAGATGACGCAAATCCACCCGGCCCACTTTATCGGCGTCGGTCACTTCATCGGGGATGCGGCGCAGCTTTTTCTCGATCACCGCTGACCAAGTATGGGGCAAATCATAATTACGCAGGGCAATTTCGATTTCCATTCCCGGCGCCATTTGCTTACCGAGCACTTCAGTCACTTTACCCGCTGCCTTAACAAAACGACCTGGGCGACGGGTTAATTCCACCACAACCACATCGCCTTGGCGGGCACCGTTGCGATCTTCATTCGCGACTAAGATTTCTTGGGTAATACGCTTATCGTCGGCAATGACAAATGCCATACCGCTATCGACATGGTACCTGCCAACAATCGCAGCACTGCGCGGCTGAATGAGTCGAACCAAACGCGCTTCGCGACGGCCACGGCGATCGGTGCCGGCTTTTTGCGCCAGCACTTTATCACCGTGAAAATACATCAGCATATCGCGGTTCGAAATAAATAAATCATCACCACCTTCATCGGGTTTGAAAAAGCCGAAGCCTTCTTTGTGTCCAAGTACAGTGCCGGAAATAAGATCCATTTTTTCGGGTAAGCCATAGCTCTGCCCACGAGTGAACACCAGTTCGCCATCGCGTTCCATCGCACGTAGGCGACGGCGCAAGGCCTCGAGTTGTTCTTCCTCTTGAATGTTTAACGCCGCGGCAATGCTGTCACGAGTGATAGGTGATTTTTGAGAACGTAAGTAATCGATAATATACTCACGGCTTGGGATAGGGTTTTCGTACTTATCCTGTTCACGCTCAAAATGAGGGTCTTTGATCATTCAATATCCAAATAATGTGTCTCTAGATTAAGAGACCACTTAACGGCTTCGCAACTGTTCTTGCTGGGCCCGCGCCACTGCACTGGGGGGCATTTTAGCTGCTAACGCCTGCAGTAAAGACAAGGCTTTTTTCTTCGTCGCCTCATCCGCAAATACATCGTTATATAACCAGTGATAGGCCATCTCGTAATCCCTAGGGCTACCATAACCTTCACCGAATAAACGCACTAACATCATACGAGCGGATAAACTGCCACTTGCAGCCGCAGGCAGTAAATATTGCACTGCTCTGTCTTTATTGCGGATGACAAATTTTCCACTCTGATAATACTCGGCAAGCTTAAACATCGCTTCAGAGCTACCTTGTTCGGCCGAGTCACGTAACAAAGCGATCCCTTTTACAGGGTTAG
Organism: Shewanella sp.; assembly: GCA_051652445.1. Lineage (GTDB taxonomy): Bacteria > Pseudomonadota > Gammaproteobacteria > Enterobacterales > Shewanellaceae > Shewanella. Next base: position 5,860 of record JBOFUF010000175.1, on the reverse strand, counting down.
CCTTCACACAAGCCCCATGATTGAGCATTTCACCCCAAAGGAATTGATATAAAGGCTGTTTTAAGACTTGAGCTCGCGCCTCAATGTCTTGGACTAACTGGCAATCATCACGCTTTACTTTCGCTAAGTATTGATTGCTACGGATCAAATCAAGTAATTGATCTTGGCTATAAATATCCACCGCCACCGATTGTGCAAAACACATTGAAGAGACTAACGGCAGTAGTGCAACGAGTGCTGTACGTAGCATAACGACTCTCAATGACAGTAGGATGAATACTTGCATCGGCAGTATAACCTATTTCTTGAGCCTGAGCTGAATTTATAACCGCAGAATTCAACAGAGAAAGGCATAGAGAAGCCGAGAAAAAGGCCGCAATACACGACCTTAACAATGACTAATTGAACGGACTAACCAACATTATGGCTTCGTTACGATCGGGACCGGTGGAGAGAATATCAATCGGTCTTTGGCGAATTTAAGCCAGTCAGGGCAAGACGCTCATTTTTTTATGAAAAAACAACCAAAATCACTATGCCTGCTGTCACTAACGCCCCACCAATCCTCTGAATAACATTCTTATTTTGATGTGATAGTTCATTTAAATAACGACGCCATTTATTGGGAAATAATAATGGTCCAGCGCCCTCTAAAAGCAATACCAGTGCCACTGCCAGCATAAAAACTTGAACCGTCATGCTCACCTCACATTCAGTTGCTCAATACTCGTTGATTGTATATCAGCATACGCCAACCAAAGAGTCTCTTATTTAAATGAAGACTTAAGTACCGTAAATTTTAGCCAATAAAAAACCCAGCATAAGCTGGGTTTTTTGAAATTCCAAAAACGAATTAACGCTTAGAGAATTGTGGCTTACGACGTGCTTTACGTAGACCCACTTTCTTACGCTCAACTTTACGAGCGTCACGGGTAACGAAACCAGCAGAACGTAGTGATGGACGCAGTGCTTCATCTAATTGCATCAGAGCACGGGTAATACCGTGACGGATTGCGCCTGCTTGGCCAGTGGTACCACCGCCTTTAACAGTTACATAGATGTCCAGCTTGTCAGTCATTTCAACTAACTCTAACGGTTGACGAACAACCATACGAGCAGTTTCACGACCAAAATACTGATCCAAAGGACGTTGATTTACAACGATGTTGCCACTACCTGCTTTAACGAAAACGCGAGCTGTAGAGGTTTTGCGACGGCCAGTGCCGTAGTACTGAGTTGCAGCCATTTGCTTAATCCCGTTTAGATATCAAGAACTTGAGGTTGTTGTGCAGTGTGGTTATGTTCTGTGCCAGCGTAAACTTTCAGTTTACGGAACATGGCACGGCCCAGAGGACCCTTTGGTAACATACCCTTAACTGCTTTCTCGATGATCATTTCTGGCTTTTGCGCTTGCAGCTTTTCAAAGCTGATTTGCTTAATGCCACCAGGGAAGCCTGAATGCGAGTAGTACGTTTTGCCTTTCGCTTTGTTACCAGTAACAGTCACTTTTTCAGCGTTAACAACGATGATGTAATCACCGGTATCAACGTGTGGAGTGTATTCTGGCTTATGCTTACCGCGTAAACGGATAGCGATTTCAGTAGCGATACGACCTAAAGTTTTGCCGTCTGCGTCGACGACGAACCAGTCACGAGTTACAGTTTCTGGTGTAGCAGTAAAAGTCTTCATTATTACAAAAACCCAAAGTTAATTTTCTGTCTCACATGCTGTCTGCATTTGCAAACAACACAAAATTGCCTTTTAGTACCCCTTCGAGCACTGACTTCGGCTTACAACTTCCGCCCAATTGGCGGAGTAACGTGGGCAGGTGGCGGAGTATAGACAAAGCTGAGTTAAAAATCACCTGATATTTTGATAAAAATTATAAAATATCAGCCAATCGGACTTGCCATCCTAAGGATTAACAAGCCACTGATGATTTAAGGCAAAAGCTAAAGCAACACTCTTACACTGCTGGGTTACGGCAGGTGTTCAGTTTTTAAATAATCGTGGGATTGCATCTCAATAAGACGTGAGCGGCAGCGTCTAAATTCAAAGTTAAGTAAGCCATCGGCGTAAATCTCTTCGAGTGGTACTTGAGCCGAGACAATCAACTTCACATTGCGCTCGTAAAACTCATCGACCATGGCCAAAAATCGTCTGGCGATATCATCGCCCGTCAAAAACGCGCCCATTTGTTCTATGCCGCTGACCAACACAGTATGATAAATCCGCGCCAATTCCATGTAGTCTCGCTGACTTCGAGGACCATCACACAGCGCTCTGAAATCAACCAATAACACGCCCCGCGCCTGCTGCCGAATACTGATACTGCGGCCTTCTATTTCAATGTCGGCAGACTGTACCTCAGACTCTGGGGCTAATTGGCTAAAATAACGCATAAGATTGGCATCAGCTTGTTGATCTAACGGATGATGATATATCTCTGCTTGCTCAAGGGTACGCAATCGATAGTCAATGCCAGAATCCACATTGAGTACTTCACAATGTTGATTAATTAAGGCTATCGCAGGTAAAAATCGCGCGCGCTGTAAACCATTCTTATATAAATCATCGGGGATGATATTAGAGGTTGCGACTAGCACCACACCTTCTTTGAATAACGCTTGAAATAATGTCCCTAATAACATGGCATCGGTAATATCGGAGACAAAGAATTCATCGAAACAGATAACACGATATTTAGCGGCCATCTTTTTCGCGATCACCAACAGTGGATCGCGCACGCCTTTTAACTCATCGAGATCAACATGCAATTGATGCATAAAACGATGGAAGTGAGCCCGCAGTTTTAGTTCGCCAGGTAAGGCATCAAAAAAAGTATCCATCAAATAGGTTTTACCACGGCCAACACCTCCCCAAAGATACAGGCCTTTAGGTGATGCTGGCGCCGATGTTAAGCCTAATGCGCTGAATAATTTCCCCACAATAGAACTCGGCTCTTCTGCCGTAGTTAAATCTTCATAGACACGTTGCAATGCCTTAACCGCAATTTCTTGGGCCGGATCGTGGGAAAAACCCTCACGGATGAGATCATTTTGATAATGCTGCCAAGGGCTTAACTGAGGCACTTTCATACTCCCTGATGTCCTTCATTAAAACTACGATGATATTAGCACGGCCAAAGTAATGCCGGATAGATTAATGCCGAATACGACTTCCCCTGAAAGCCGAACAACATACAAACCAATAATAAGCATCAATGTGTAAGTCATTTTAGGCCGCAAAATCAGCTAACATTAGGGCTTGAAATGTTCTCTTTTGGCCCACAGTGGATCATTCGTCAACGGGCTTAACCCAGCCAATAAGATAGACTGAAAAAATTAACATTTATTAATACGTGAACTTTTTCAATTAAATGCGTGTCCGAATCGTTACCTAGGCCAATAGCCGGTACCGATACAGCGTTGATCTGGCACTCGCACGATTGCGGATCCATAGCATCCAGATCTTTCAACCCTTATTTGGAGTTACCAATAGATGAAAACAACATTATCTGTACTTTCAGCCGCAATATTAACCGCGACCCTGACTATGATGCCTGTCGTCTCACAGGCCGCCATGCCACTGACGGCTGAAGGGCAATCCATTCCAAGTCTGGCACCTATGCTTGAGCGGGCGACACCCGCAGTCGTGTCTGTTGCGGTAACGGGAACCCATGTTTCAAAACAAAAAGTGCCCGATGTTTTCCGTTACTTTTTTGGCCCTAATGCACCGCAAGAGCAAGTGCAAGAACGTCCTTTTAGAGGCTTAGGATCCGGCGTCATTATTGATGCAGAAAAAGGCTATATCGTCACGAATAACCATGTGATTGACGGGGCCGATGATATTCAAGTCGGTCTTCACGATGGCCGTGAAGTCAAAGCAAAACTGATCGGTACTGACTCAGAGTCAGATATCGCGTTATTGCAAATCGAAACAAAAAATCTCATCGCGATCAAAAGCGCTAATTCTGACAATTTGCGTGTTGGTGACTTTGCCGTTGCCATCGGCAACCCCTTCGGTTTAGGGCAAACCGTGACTTCAGGCATCGTCAGTGCTTTAGGCCGTAGCGGCTTAGGCATTGAAATGCTAGAAAACTTTATTCAAACCGATGCCGCCATTAACAGTGGTAACTCAGGCGGTGCACTCGTTAACTTAAATGGTGAATTGATTGGGATTAACACCGCAATTGTCGCACCGGGCGGCGGTAACGTCGGTATTGGCTTTGCCATCCCCGCTAATATGGTGAAAAACCTGGTCGCGCAAATAGCAGAGCACGGTGAAGTACGCCGCGGGGTACTGGGTATTTCGGGGCGCGATCTCGATAGCCAGCTCGCCCAAGCGTTTGGATTAGACACGCAACACGGCGGCTTTGTGAATGAAGTCACCAAAGGCAGCGCAGCAGAGAAAGCCGGCATTAAAGCAGGTGACATCATTATCAGCGTCGATGGCCGTGGTATTAAGACCTTCCAAGAACTGCGAGCTAAAGTCGCCACTATGGGCGCAGGCGCTAACGTTGAGTTAGGACTTATCCGTGAAGGCGATAAGAAAACCGTTAACGTGACCTTAGGCGAAGCCAGCCAAACCATTGAAGCCGCAGCAGGCGTGGTACATCCAATGCTGCAAGGCGCATCCTTAGAGAATGCTTCTAAGGGTATTGAAATTACCGATGTTGCCCAAGGTTCACCTGCCGCCATGAGTGGCTTACAAAAAGGCGATGTCATCGTTGGCATTAACCGCACTGCAATCAAAGATCTTAAGACCCTTAAAGCACAACTTAAAGATCAAGAAGGCGCTGTGGCACTGAAGATAATGCGAGACAAGAACATGCTGTATTTAGTCTTACGCTAATCGATTTACTCGGCTATTTTTTGCCGCTGGCTAGCATAGGGGGCTTTGGCTCCCTATGCTTACATCGATTAAACATGTTAATCTAACTCATCTTTTTCTAGATCCATCCAGCCATGATTATCAAAGACACTCTGTTATATTTCGCTAAAGCCACCTTCTTCGGTCTTATCATGGCAGCCATGTTTTTATTGATGACGCGTTATTTCGATAACCCATCACTCGGTAATGGCCTATTGCAGAACCGAGGCAACAATACAGTCGAGCTATCCTTTGCCAAGGCTGTGCGCCGTGCAGCTCCTGCCGTTGTGAATATTTATAGCCTCAGCATAGATCAGAATCGGCCACTTAATTCAGGCTCACTTCAAGGTCTAGGTTCTGGAGTGATAATGAGTAAAGAAGGCTATATTCTCACTAATTATCATGTCATTAAGAAAGCAGATGAAATCGTTGTCGCCCTGCAAGATGGCCGTAAATTTACCTCTGAAGTGGTTGGTTTTGATCCTGAAACCGATTTATCGGTACTTAAAATTGAAGGCGATAACTTACCGATTGTCCCGGTTAATCTCGATAGTCCACCGCAAGTAGGCGATGTCGTACTCGCTATTGGTAATCCCTACAATTTAGGCCAGACCATTACCCAAGGCATCATCAGTGCCACAGGCCGTAACGGCTTAAGTTCAGGTTACTTAGACTTCCTACAAACCGATGCCGCGATTAATGCAGGTAACTCCGGCGGCGCACTCATTGATACCAACGGCAGCCTGATTGGCATTAATACCGCGGCATTCCAAGTGGGTGAAGAAGGTGGCGGCCATGGGATTAACTTCGCCATCCCCATTAAACTCGCCCACAGCATCATGGGCAAACTGATTAAAAATGGCCGCGTGATCCGCGGAGCGTTAGGGATTACTGGCGAACCGATTAATCCTGTGGTGGCGCAAATCCTTAATCTACCCGATCTCAAAGGCGTACTCATTACCGGTATCGATCCTAACGGCCCTGCAGC
>JBOFUF010000174.1:0-2552 GCA_051652445.1 Shewanella sp. | reverse complement strand
AGTCGGCGACGTTCCCCGTAAAATCCAGCGACTGTATTTGGGTGTAATGATTGCCCCAAACGAGCAAGAGCCGAAACAGTAAGATCACGCAGGATGCAAAAATAGCAAACAGCAGTGCCAGTATGCACAACTGGGCACTGATACGGGCTTGGGATAAATGGTCACGCAGCTCATTGGTTAAATACTTTTTGGCTGTGATTATGGCATGTTGAATAGCGACTTTAGTGATCGTTAATTGCACGGCATTGGCCTGGGTTGTATGGTATCGAACTCGTTCTTGAGTTGATTGTATTTTATATAAGGGGCTGTTACCTAATGCCAAATTATCATCGTTGGCGAGATCGGCTGCAAATGATGGATCTCAAGTATCGTCCATCTTCGGTGTATTTATTGCTTTTAGTGTTAGTTGCTATTCTTTTTGGGGCTTGGATAAGTTTTCTGTTATTGAGCAGCGATGAGCCTGTTGTTAAGCACATCAGCAGTAAGGCTCAGCGCTTGACCGCTGAGTTAGAGGCGCAGACCCAACTCCTTGCAACTCTAAATTTAGAGCTATCTGTCGAGCGTGAGGCTAATACCCAAATGCAAGATATGTTTAGCCAGCAAATGAAAAAGCAAAAAGAGTTGGAACATGAGCTGGCATTTTACCGTAGCATTATGACACCCGATGATAATGCTGAAGGTATTGCTATCCACGGGCTTGAGATGGCGGCAGGCGTTTTGGCTAATGAGTACAATTTCAAATTGGTGTTGACTCAGTTACAAAAGCGTAAACAAGCGATTCAAGGTCGAGCAGAATTGACATTAATTGGCATACAGGATGGCAAATCCGTGAGCTTGAGTGTCAACAAACTCATGGGTTCTAAGTTAGAATTTGATTTTCGCTATTTTCAGGTCATAGAAGCCAAGGTTACTGTTCCTGCCGGCTTTAATTTACAACAAGTGAAAGTGAAAATAGTCGTGCCTTCGAGCCGCTGGACTAAGAATTCGCAGACAGAACACGTCTATAGTGCCCCTGAGTTATTACAGGGGGAAAAAGAACCACGGGTAATACTTGAACAAAACAGTCAGGTAAAGGATAATTTGCCCTAGAAAACTGATGTAAGAGGTAGTAATGACTGATCAAGCTGATGCAGCAATGCCAATCCAATTTACCGATGCAGCTGCCGCTAAGGTGAAAGGTTTGCTGGAAGAAGAGCAAAATCCAGCACTTAAACTACGAGTCTATGTGACTGGTGGTGGTTGTTCTGGATTTCAGTACGGCTTTACCTTTGATGAAAAGGTCAATGACGGCGATTTTACGATAGAAAAACAAGGCGTTCTTTTAGTTGTTGATCCTATGAGCCTGCAATATTTAGTCGGTGGTGAAGTGGATTACACTTCTGGACTTGAAGGTTCTCGCTTCTTCGTTAAAAATCCTAACGCAACCACGACTTGTGGCTGTGGTGCCAGTTTCTCTGTTTAATGATGACTCACGTTGCACTTTTTACTGTGCGAAGTGCGATCAAAAAAGCCGTCGAAATGACGGCTTTTTGTTAGGTTAAATTCTTTAACTATTTATAGTTTAGTTCATGATATTCAGGTTAAGTTTAGGCTTAAACCATGCTTTTACCTGTTTATCAAAGGCGACCCAAACTTGTAGTAGTGACAAGCCGATCAAAACGATAAAAATCACATAGTCAGGCAGTGTGATCTGCCACTCACCTAAATGTACCGTTGTCGGGCCAGCCACTAAGTTATCGGGATCGTAGATGAGCACAGGTACTATGCTAATCCATCCAAGCAGCACAACTGTGTAGCCGCGCAGCATGATTAACCCCGCCTTTTGCCGGCCGATGATGGCGATCACTATCAAGAGTGTTAGTAGGCAAAGTAACACGCCCTGTTTAGCGACTAAGCCACTCACGGATATAACAACATACACAAGTAGTAGTGCCATGAGTCGTTTGGGTAAACGTGGACTCATGGCCGTACTCACCTTGGGTGTCGATATCGCCGATTCTTGCTCGCTCATAGATATTCTCGTTTAGCGATGGAGATTAATGGCTTTGCTTAGGTGCTAGTCTTTGATCTAATTCATAAGGTGGGATCACCACACCTAAATCATCTAATACAGGGAACACGGCGACAAACAGATCGTCATCTTCCATGCCAGGCACCCATCTTTCGTGAAATTCGTCGAATGGAATGGCTAATGTCTGACAATCACTCCATTCATCAACGGCCCAAGATTCTGCTGCGTCTTCGGTTGGCCACATTGGGATGCAATCTTCTTCTTCAGTGGTCAGCATCACGCAACCGTCTTGGTCTTGTAATGTCCAAAGTATTTTGTGCTCTTTGACTTGTTCAACCAGGTAGTCGTAACGGGCTTCTGGCGTCATTGCTGCTGTCTCAGCGAGGGTTTTAACAGTCTTGCTCATGAAAATATCTCTTTTGCTTGGATAGGGTGAAGCCTGTTGTGCTCCTAATGTAGAACGCTAGGGCACAGCAACATTCACCAGTTGGCTAAATGGTAACATTAGAGCGGGATTAGCAAAAGAACAACAGCGCCAGGA
>JBOFUF010000173.1:0-2643 GCA_051652445.1 Shewanella sp. | reverse complement strand
TAGGATCAAACGTCCCAGGGTAAATCGCTCTTGTGTGCATAGTAAAAGTACATCCCCACTGTCATTATTCATTAAAAGCACCACAACAAGCCTTTAATCCGTCGCTGACTCAACTTGTACTTGCTGAGTCCAATTAATTTTTTTAACCAATTCATTTTATTCAGTAAAAAAAATAAAAAAGCATCGCGGTGACTTTAATTTTTAAGCGTATTATATACAAATTTAATATAGATATCTGATAATCGTCACCCAAGCGTAAATCGTTAAAAATGACTTGAGGCACAATCCAAACTAAATTTCGTGGCTAACCTAATCAAAAAAACTTAAAATATATAAAATTTAAATGATATACAAAGAGTTACAATATAGCGTTGCTATACTTAACTACGTCATCTTAACAATCTGCAGTCAATAACTAAAAATGCAGGGAGCCACAAACTGCAATAAAATCGATGAAACCCAATCAGGTACTTCAATTTACTTAGTTAATGCCTACGCTGTCAAAAAGTAAGCATTTGTTATAATTATATTTTTATTAAAAGGCGTTCAAGTGATAGACCATTCCCTTAAATTAAAACTTCATTCTCATGGGGTATTAATACTCGTTAATGCACTCATCGCGATGGCCATTGCTAGCCGCTATTTTACTTTTTTACCTGAACTACCTAGCGATAGCCTCGGGATTTTTTTCATGCTTGTCAGCACGTTCTCGCAAATGGCCTTACTCGCAGGGATTTTAGGGTTAGTCACCCTGCCCTTGCTTTATTTACCCACGGCATTAAGGCAACTTCTCCAATCTGGCACCGCAGCATTAGGCCTAAGCATATTAGTCATTGATACCTTTGTTTTCGCTCAATATCGTTTTCATATCAATGCCGTCGTACTCGATCTCATTCTAGCGGGTCAAATTGTCAGCTTCCCGTGGTCAACGTGGGCAATGGTCTGTGCTGGGGTAGGACTCTTATGCATAGGTGAATGGCTGCTTATCCGTTGGTTAGGAAGCGCGCATTTTCGACAAAAAACAGTAAATAGACATTTTTTATCATTAACTCTCATAGCATTACTATCAACCCATATTGTACATATTTGGGCAGCAGCAAATGCATACCAGCCCGTCACCCAGCTAAAGCGTTACTTGCCTTTGTTCTATCCTGCAACCGCAAACAGACTAATGCGTGAATATGGCTTTATCAACGAATCGGCTATTGCCCAACAAAAGGCGCTCAGCTTAAAAAATCAAAGTGACTTGCGCTATCCAATCGAACCAATGAGCTTTACAGAAGTAGCAAAGCCGACCAATATTTTACTGCTTGTGATTGACTCTTGGCGGGCGGATACTTTTAACGCTGAGAATACACCTAACCTTTGGGCACTCGCACAATCTGGTGCCATATTTAATCAGCATATCGCTTCTGGCAATTCAACAAGGGCGGGTATTTTTGGTCTTTTTTACGGCATACCAGGTACTTACTGGCACGCCATGTTAGCCAATCAGCAAAGTCCCTTAATGATAGACAGATTACAACAACTCAATTACCAGATGGGCATCTTTACTGCCGCGCAATTGCACCAACCTGAATTTGATCAAACTGTGTTTGTGAATATTGATAATTTACGTATTGGCTCAGCAGGCACAAGCCCATCTGCACTGGATGCCAATCTTGTTAAAGATTGGACGCAATGGTATGCACAACGTGATAAACAACGGCCTGTATTTTCCTTTTTATTTTTTGATTCTCCACACGGTTACGATTTCCCCAATGATTACCCCCATCACTATGAGCCGATGTTAAGTGAAGTTAACTACTTACAATTAAACAATAAATCGGATCCGCTGCCATTTTTAAATCGCTACAAAAACAGTGTTCATTATGTTGATAGCTTAGCCAAAGACGTATTAGAAACCCTTAAGTCATCAGGTGAACTCGATAACACGCTCGTGATTATAACGGGGGATCATGGCCAAGAAATTAATGATAATAAGTTGAATTTTTGGGGCCACAACAGCAATTACACCGATGCTCAAGTGAAAGTGCCATTTGCGATAGCAGGGCCTAAAGTGAATGTTGATAGGATGTCAAAGAATCGCGATAAACTCACCAGTCACCAAGATTTAGTGCCAACAATAATGGAAAACTATCTGGGTGTAACTAGCCCCATTAACCAGTATTCTGCCGGAAAAAATCTTCTCAATCACATAGAGGATCGTCCTTGGATCATCTCTTCAAATTACAGTGGTTACGCAATAATAACTGACAAGTCAATTTTAGAGGTGGGTGCAGGAGGCCAATACGAGCTGTTGGATAAAACGAATCGACCACTAAAAGAGCAACAACCGAACTTTGACTACTTACAGCAAGCGTTGGAGCAGCTAAGTCGTTTTAATAAATGAAATATTGGCCTTTCTCAAGCAACTCTGCCGATAATTATAAAAAGTGACTAAAAGGTATAAGCATCGGCAAAGGTTATTCCTTGCCGATCTTTCACTGATAAGAGCGGTGGCTTCGTTATCGGCCAGCTTATTGCTAAATCAGGATCATCCCAAGCAATGGTTTGTTCTGATGCTGGATGATAATAATCGGTGCACTTATACAAAAATTCGGCTTCATCACTGGTGACATAAAAACCATGGGCAAAGCCTGC
>JBOFUF010000172.1:0-5655 GCA_051652445.1 Shewanella sp. | reverse complement strand
AAACATCGTTTAGTTCAGCTTATCTGACCAGTGCTATTGCCGCATAAGGGAGCAACTGTTACTGTCTTTGGGCTAGGTGAAATCAGCCTTATGTAGAACATCAATAATAACAATGCACAGGGGTTAATATGAAAAGAAGAGCCATTAATAATACTGCCGCACGTCGTCGGACTTTGCTTAAAATTCGTCATCGCCGCATTTTAAACCGTCAAAAACTGTTCTTTACTTTTATTCAGTCTCAGGATTAATCCTGTCACGTTTATCACTGTTTACGCTATCGCTTGCTGCGCCTTTTGAGCCTGTTTCAGGGCTTTTTTCTCCTTTCTTCGCCGTTTAAAAAAACGACTCAACTGCGCGCCACATGCCTCGGCTAACACCCCCGAGGTCACTTCAATTTGGTGATTAAACGCTGGATGTTGCAGTAAATTCAGCACAGTACCCGCTGCACCGGTTTTTTCATCCCGAGCGCCAAATACCACGCGAGCAATTCTGCTATGTACCATAGCGCCCGCACACATAGCGCAAGGCTCTAACGTGACATATAAAGTCGCATCTAGAAGACGATAGTTTTCAACCAAACACCCCGCTTGCCGCAAACATAAAATTTCCGCATGGGCGCTAGGATCGTGTTGGCTAATGGACAAATTGTAACCCGTCGCAATCTGCTGACCGTTTTTGACCAGAACCGCTCCCACAGGCACTTCACCCTCGGCCTCGGCTTTCTCGGCCATCAGCATCGCGACTTGCATCCAATGCTTATCTTGCTGCGATTGCTTATCTTGCTGCGATTGCTTATCTTGCTGCGATTGGTCCAATGACACTTTCTCTCGTTTAGTAAAAAAACACCGCCGGATTATATCAGTCAAGTTCAGATATTTCACAGCCAAGTCATTCAGCCCAAGTGGACCCACAAACAATAAAAAAGGCGCACTCGGCGCCTTTTATTTTAATTCAAGTAATGACATTATTCCCATTCGATCGTCGCTGGCGGCTTGCCAGAGATATCGTAAACCACACGGGATATACCATCGACTTCGTTGATGATGCGGTTTGATACGCGACCTAAGAAATCATAGGGCAGATGAGCCCAATGAGCTGTCATAAAATCGATTGTTTCCACGGCGCGCAGTGATACAACCCAGTCATATTTACGGCCATCGCCCATCACGCCAACAGAGCGCACAGGTAAGAACACAGTAAAGGCTTGGCTGACTTTATTGTATAAGTCGGCTTTATGCAGTTCTTCGATGAAGATAGCATCAGCGCGGCGTAGCAAGTCACAGTATTCTTTTTTCACTTCACCTAATACCCGCACGCCAAGACCTGGGCCTGGGAACGGGTGACGATAAAGCATATTGTATGGCAGGCCTAACTCAAGACCAATTTTGCGTACTTCGTCTTTAAACAGTTCACGCAGAGGCTCGACTAAACCGAGCGCCATATCGGCTGGCAAACCGCCCACGTTATGGTGCGATTTAATCACATGGGCTTTGCCTGTGGCGCTGCCGGCAGATTCAATCACATCGGGATAAATCGTGCCTTGGGCTAACCATTTTGCATTGGCGCATTTTTTCGATTCTTCATCGAAAATTTCCACGAATACCCGGCCAATGATTTTACGCTTAGCTTCTGGATCGGCTTCGCCTTTCATCGCATCAAGGAAACGGTTTTCCGCATCAACGTGGATGATATTCAGGCCGAAATGATCGCCAAACATGTCCATCACTTGCTCGGCTTCGTTTAAACGTAATAGACCGTTATCTACGAATACGCAGGTCAGTTTACTGCCAATCGCGCGGTGCAATAGCATAGCCACAACCGAAGAATCGACACCGCCCGATAACCCTAAAATCACTTCGTCATCGCCGATTTGCTTCTTCAAGCGCGCAATCGCATCTTCGATGATAGAAGAAGGCTTCCAGTTGGCTGCACAGCCACAAATGTCTAAGGCAAAGTGAGATAACATGCGCGTGCCTTGGCGAGTGTGAGTCACCTCGGGGTGGAATTGCACACCGAAAAATTGCTTATCTTCGTTTGCCATAGCGGCAAATGGGCAAGTTTCCGTTTTAGCGACCGCTACAAATCCTTCAGGAATGGCCGACACTTTATCACCGTGGCTCATCCAGACATCGAGTAAGGGTTTGCCGTCACTGCTAACCGCATCTTCGATGCCTTTGAATAGCAAAGAATCGGTCAGCATTTCAATTTGCGCGTAGCCGAACTCACCTTCACCCACACCTTGGATCACTTTACCGCCCAGCTGTTCAGACATCGTCTGCATGCCGTAGCAAATGCCCAATACCGGCACGCCCGCGCTAAAGACGTATTCAGGCGCACGCGGCGAGTTGGGGGCTGTGACACTTTCTGGTCCACCCGCAAGAATAATACCGTTCGGGGCAAATTCACGGATTTGGGCTTCGGTGACATCCCAAGCCCACAATTCACAGTAAACGCCGATTTCACGGATACGACGGGCAATCAGTTGAGTGTACTGGGATCCAAAATCGAGGATCAGTATCTTGTGCTCATGAATATCGCTCATGGATAACCTTTATCTCATCTATTGTTTTAACATTGCTCAAAGCTGCGACTGCCCGCTTTAAGCATGGGATCATACGCTTTACAAAGAGGCGGCTTACGCCGCCCCTGTTATCAAACGATTAAGAACCTGAACGATAGTTCGGTGCTTCTTTGGTGATAGTCACATCATGTACGTGGGACTCGCCCATGCCCGCTGAGGTCACTTTCACAAATTGGGCTTTTTCATTCAATTCAAGAATCGTGGCGCAGCCCGTTAAGCCCATGCAAGAACGTAGACCACCCATATGCTGATGGATGATTTCCTTGAGCTTTCCTTTATAAGGCACGCGCGCCTCAACACCTTCAGGGACTAACTTGTCGGCAGCATTATCGGATTGGAAATAACGGTCAGAAGAGCCTTGAGACATAGCGGCTAATGAACCCATACCACGGTAAGATTTATACGCCCGACCTTGATATAACTCAGTTTCGCCCGGTGCTTCATCAGTTCCCGCAAACATGGATCCTGCCATGATGCAAGATGCACCGGCGGCTAATGCTTTGGCTAAATCACCCGAGAAACGAATACCACCGTCGGCGATAACTGGAATACCTAAGCTTTTCATGGCTTCGGCGGCATCGGATACCGCGGTAATTTGTGGCACACCCACGCCTGTCACGATACGCGTCGTACAGATAGACCCAGGACCAATACCGACTTTTACCGCATTAACGCCGGCTTCGACTAAGGCTAATGCGCCTTCTGCCGTGGCGACGTTACCGCCGATAATTTGCAAGTCAGGGTGTCTAGCACGAGTGTCACGAATGCGCTGTAAAACACCTTCGGAATGACCATGGGAGGAGTCGATAAGTAAGACGTCAACACCGGCTTTAACCAGCGCATCGACACGCTCTTCGTTACCAGCGCCCGCACCGACGGCGGCACCAACACGTAAACGGCCTAACTCATCTTTACAGGCGTTCGGTTTACGTTCGGCTTTTTCGAAGTCTTTAACTGTGATAAGGCCTTTGAGCTTATAGTTATCATCAACCACTAACACTTTTTCGATACGATGTGAGTGCATCAATTTTTGCACTTCATCTAATTTAGTGCCTTCGGCAACAGTGACTAAACGCGTTTTAGGCGTCATCACTTCTTCTACCGTTTTGCTCCAATCGGTCACGAAGCGCACGTCACGGCCAGTAATGATACCAACCAGCTCGTTGGCTTCGTTGACCACAGCGTAACCGGCAAAACCATTCTTCAGGGTTAACACTTTCAGATCGGCGAGCGTCGTTGATGGCGTCACGGTTACAGGTTGTTGAACCACGCCCGCTTCGTAAATTTTTACTTTACGAACTTCTTCGGCCTGTTGTTCTATGCTCATGTTTTTATGAATAAAACCTAAGCCACCTTCCTGCGCCATCGCAATCGCAAGACGCGCTTCGGTGACGGTGTCCATCGCGGCAGACACAAGTGGGATATTCAATTCGATGGTATTGGTCAGGCGAGTTTTAAGAATGGCGGTATTTGGGAGTACAGTCGAATGCGCAGGCACTAGTAACACATCGTCAAAAGTAAGCGCTTCTTTAATTAAACGTAGCATTGGCAACATCTCCCTATTTGAGTAGGATTTAGAGGTGAAATATTGCGGCGGGATTATACCTTGCATATCGGAGGTGGTAAATGGAAAATAGTAAAAAATACCCCTTTGAGCGTATAAACCAATGCAAATGGCTAAAAAAAATATTTATACCGTCTCTCGCCTTAATGGCGAAGTTAGGCAAATTCTTGAGGGACAAATAGGTAAAATTTGGCTTAATGGCGAAATATCCAACTTTTCAGCGCCTAGCTCAGGACATTGGTATCTCACTTTAAAAGATCATGCTTCGCAGATCCGTTGCGCCATGTTTAAGGGCCGTAACCAGGTAGTCAGCTTTAAGCCCATCAATGGCCAGCAAGTGCTAGTTAAAGGCGCGATCAGCGTGTATGAACCCAGAGGCGACTATCAATTATTAATTGAGTCCATGCTGCCCGCAGGGGATGGATTGCTTGCCCAACAGTTCGATGCACTCAAGATGAAGCTCGACGCCGAAGGCTTATTTGCCGCCGACACCAAGAGGCCTTTACCGAAGAATATTCAGCGCATTGGCGTGATTACGTCACCCACTGGCGCTGCGATCCGCGATGTATTACACGTGTTGGCAAGGCGCGATCCTTCCATCGAAGTCATCATCTATCCGACCCAAGTTCAGGGCGAAACCGCGGCGCAGAGTATTTGTCAGGCAATCAATATCGCCAACCAACGTTTAGAAGTCGATGTGTTACTGCTCACCCGTGGTGGCGGTTCACTGGAAGATTTATGGTGTTTCAACAACGAAGCCCTCGCCCACACCATTTATAACAGCGCCCTGCCCATTGTCAGCGCCGTCGGCCACGAAGTTGATACCACTATCAGTGATTATGTTGCCGATATCCGCGCCCCAACACCGTCTGCTGGTGCCGAGTTGCTATCACAAGATAGTGATAATAAGGCGCAAAAACTCGCCACTGCCTTATCGCGCCTGCAACAAAGCGCGAAACATTATCAGCTTAAACAAGAAAGACGACTCAGTTTGCTAGAGCACAGGCTGCAACGCCAAGACCCCAAACGGACCTTGCAGCAGTTCGAGCAAAGCTTCGATGAGATGCAATTACGGCTGGAGTCCGCGCTGTCGAATCGCTTGCATCTGTTCAGTCGCCGCCAACAGTTGCTCGCAAGCCGCCTTGAACAGCAATCTCCCAAGCATAAACTCACTATTGAGGGCAACCGTCTGAGTTATCTTACGAGCCGCTTACAGGACGCATTGCTGGACCAGCTCAGCCAAAGTGAGCAACGGATAAAATACGCCGCCCATCAACTTGAAACCGTCAGCCCACTTGCCACGTTAAGCCGCGGCTATAGCATTACCACTGATATCCACAATCAAGTGGTCGACTGTGCCGATAAACTGGCTATCGGTGACAGTTTGCAGACTCGCTTGCGTCATGGGCAAGTGATTTCAACCGTCACTCAAATAACGAATAACGAATAACACGAGCAAGGCTAACATTGTCTTAAAACACAAAAGGAACCTTAAGGTTCCTTTTGTTTC
>JBOFUF010000171.1:0-13502 GCA_051652445.1 Shewanella sp. | reverse complement strand
AGTAAACCAAACATATCGTGTTGGCCAATCGCCTCGGCTTTGGCGTGCTGATCGGCGGCGCGAATCGCTTCGGGCAAGGTGGCCATCATGGATGCACGATGCGGCCCAAGCGTATCGAGTGCACCGGCGCAGATCAGCTTTTCAATTACCCGTTTGTTAAGCTTTTTCAAATCAATGCGGGCACAAAAATCAAATAAATCGACGAAGGGGCCATCTTTGCGCGCCGCTAAAATCGATTCAACCGGCCCTTCACCCACGCCTTTAATGGCACCAATGCCATAGACAATGCGCAAATCATCATCGACGGTAAATTTGAACAAACCTTTGTTCACATCCGGCGGAATGAGCGGCAAGCCCATCCGCTCACATTCATCAACCAAGGTCACAATTTTATCGGTGTTATCCATATCGGCCGACATGACCGCCGCCATAAACTGCGAAGGATAATGGGTTTTTAGCCATAAGGTCTGATAGGACACAAGTGCATAGGCGGCTGAGTGAGATTTGTTAAATCCGTAGCCAGCGAACTTTTCCACTAAGTCGAAGATCTTCATCGACAAGTCGCCGTCGACGCCGTTATTGATTGCCCCCTCTTTAAAGATACTGCGCTGCTTGGCCATCTCTTCAGGCTTTTTCTTACCCATGGCACGGCGAAGCATATCCGCGCCGCCAAGGGTGTAACCTGACAACACCTGTGCAATCTGCATCACCTGCTCTTGATACAGAATAATGCCGTAAGTCGGCGATAACAATTCACGCAGCGATTCATGTTGATACTGAGAATCCGGGTAAGAAACTTCTTCGCGCCCATGCTTACGCTCGATAAAGTTATCAACCATGCCCGATTGCAAGGGTCCTGGGCGGAATAATGCCACCAGAGCAATCATGTCTTCAAAACAGTCTGGCTGCAGACGCTTAATCAAATCCTTCATACCGCGGGATTCGAGCTGGAATACCGCCGTGGTTTCATACTTTTGCAGCAAACGGAAACAAGCGGGATCCGTGAGTGAGATAGCCTCAATCCGTATTGGTTCGCGCCCGTTTTTGACTTCGACCTTGTTCACCATCTCCAGTGCCCAGTCGATAATGGTCAAAGTACGCAAACCTAGAAAGTCGAATTTAACTAAGCCTGCGGTTTCAACATCGTTTTTATCGAACTGGGTGACCGGGTTTTTACCTTCGGCATCGCAATAGAGCGGCGCAAAATCGGTAATTTTAGTCGGAGCAATCACCACGCCACCGGCGTGTTTACCCGCGTTACGGGTGACGCCCTCGAGCTTACGGCACATGTCGATCAGATCTTTGACATCTTCATCACCATCGTAGGACTCTTGCAACGCGGGTTCGACTTCAAAGGCTTTCGCCAGCGTCATTCCCGGTTCAGGTGGGATCAGTTTAGAAATTCGGTCAACAAAACCATAGGGGTGCCCTAGCACACGGCCAACGTCGCGAATAACCGCTTTTGCCGCCATAGTCCCGAAGGTGATGATTTGCGATACCGCTTCGCGGCCGTACAATTCGGCCACGTGGTCGATCACTTCGTCGCGCCTATCCATACAAAAATCGACATCGAAGTCGGGCATAGAAACCCGCTCTGGATTGAGGAATCGCTCGAACAGTAAGTCAAATTCAAGGGGGTCTAAGTCGGTAATTTTCAGCGCATAGGCCACGAGTGAACCCGCGCCCGACCCCCGCCCCGGCCCCACTGGGATACCGTTATCTTTACCCCATTGGATGAATTCCATTACAATCAAGAAGTAACCAGGAAAGCCCATCTGGTTAATCACTTTAAGCTCAATCTCAAGGCGCTCATCGTATTCACCGCGTTTCTGGGCGAGCACCTCAGGGTTGGGGAATAAAAACGCGAGCCGATCTTCAAGACCCTTCTTCGAACAATCGATGAGGAAGTCTTCGATGGACAAATCACCCGTCGGAAAATTAGGCAAGAAATACTCGTACAACCGAATCGTTACATTACAGCGTTTAGCGATTTCGACACTGTTCGCCAACGCCGCTGGAATGTCAGCGAACAGTTCACACATTTCCTGTTCGCTACGTAAGTACTGTTGTTCACTGTATTTTTTAGGGCGGCGAGGATCAGCGAGGGTAAAGCCATCGTGAATTGCCACCCGAATTTCATGGGCGTCAAAATCTTCGGCTTTAAGAAACACCACCTGATTGGTGGCGACCACTGGAATGCCCTTCTCCTGCGCTAAGGCCACTGCCATATGCAGATAACGCTCTTCATCGGCGCGGCCAGTACGGATAAGTTCGAGGAAATAACGCTCAGTAAAATGGGTTTGATAAAAGTCACATAACGACTCGACTTGTGTGCCATTGCCCTTGAGCAGTGCCTTGCCCAGATCGCCCTCTTTGGCGCCCGACAACAGCAAAATGCCTTCGTTATAAGTGAGTAACCACTCTTGGTCTATCACGACGCGCCCCGCGACTTGGCCACGCAAATAGGCTTGACTGATAATTTGAGTCAGATTCTGATAACCAACATTGTTCATCGCAATAATGGTCAAGGCGCATAATTCACCTTCAAAGCCAGGCACTTGCATCCAGAAATCGGCACCAATAATCGGCTTAATCCCCGCACCATGGCAACCACTGTAAAACTTAACCAAACCACAAAAGTTGTTTTGGTCAGTCAGAGCGACAGCCGCCATTCCCTGCGCCTCCACTTGCGCCAAAATGCGCTTGACCTTAGCCACGCCATCGGTCATTGAGAAGTCACTGTGGACACGAAGATGCACAAAACGAGGATCGGACATAATTAAGGTTATCTTTGAATAGCAGGTTAACAATAATGAGAAAGCAGACTAACAAAGTCACGCGGCCAGAGCCAGTGACTTTGCAGGAGAACGGCAACTATATCCTCAAACAAGCTAAAAATGCAGGATAATGTTAACAACACAACTTACTGTTCCAGTAATGCCTTGACGGGCTTAAAACTTTTTCGATATTGGTCAAACACCCCGTGCTTGGCAATTGCCTCGAAATGAGCCTTGGTTGGATAACCTTTGTGCTTAGCAAAACCGTATTGCGGATAAGCAGCATCGAGCACGGCCATCTCCCTATCCCGCGTCACTTTGGCAATGATAGACGCGGCGCTGATGCTGGCAATCAAACCATCACCTTTAATGATGCTGTGACTGGTGAGCAAGGCGCCATGATGAGCAACAAACACGGGGCTGCGATTGCCGTCCACAAGCACCAGCTCAGGCGCAATATTGAGCCCAGTAACTGCGCGCTGCATTGCCAACATCGTCGCGTGCAAAATATTAAGCGTATCGATTTCCGTAGGGCTGGCACGGCCCACGTGGTAACACAGGGCTTTATCACAGATTTCATCGAACAAGGCTTCGCGGCGCTTCTCACTGAGTTTCTTGGAATCGTTCAGGCCACTGATGGGTTTATTTGGATCTAAAATGACAGCGGCAGTGACCACATCACCGACTAAAGGGCCGCGGCCCACTTCATCCACCCCAGCAATGAGTCCCGTCGAAAAGGCCAGTAAATCGGCTTCGGTTAACTGTTTAAAGGTTGCCATTAGTGAGACTCCTGCGAATCCGCATCATCCAGTCTTGTGATTAATCGCTTAGGATCTACCAATGCCATTACCGCTTCGGCAGCTTTAAAGCTCGCATCACGGCGTAACACTTGGTGCAAGGCATCAAACTCGGCTTTAAGCGGTGCAAACTCCCGATTTAACTCAATAGCCACTGCTGCAGCAATCTTCTCTGGCGTGCAATCTTCTTGAATAAGCTCAGGGACGAGATCTTTTCCAGCCAGTAAATTCGGTAAAGAGAAACGCTCGACCTGCATCATGCGCTTAGCAATCGAATAGGTCATAGGGCTAACGCGATAAGCGACGACCATAGGTCGCTTAACCAACATGGCTTCTAACGTCGCGGTGCCTGAGGCTAATAAAATCCCATCGGCTGCCGCCATGACTTCCCGCGACTGACCTTCGATCATATTAATTTCGAGATCGGGTGCAAAATCCTTCAGCGCTTGCTCAAATTGTTCTCGGCGTTTTTGATTGACCAGCGGCGTCACAAAACGTATATCAGGAAAGCGCTGTTTAATCAGCAACGCCGCTTTCACGAAAGGCTCGGCCAATTGCTTAAGCTCGCCGCCACGGGATCCCGGTAGAATCGCTAAATATTCGGCATTAGGGTCTAATCCAAGCACGCTTCGGGCAGCAGACTTGTCGCTTTGCAACGGAATATCATCCGCTAAGGTATGACCCACAAAGGTACAAGGCACTTGATGCTTATCGTAAAAAGCTTTCTCAAATGGCAATAGCGACAACACCATATGGGTCGCCTTGGCGATTTTGAATATACGTTTTGGGCGCCATGCCCACACGGATGGGCTCACATAATGAACGGTGTTAATACCGCGCGCTTTAAGTTTAAGCTCGAGGCCTATATTAAAATCCGGTGCATCTATGCCAATAAAACAATCGGGCTTAAGCGCGGTGATCGCTTTAATCAAGGATGACCGCACTTTTAATAAGCGAGGTAGACGGGATAACACTTCAACGATTCCCATCACTGCGAGTTCTTCCATCGCAAACAGGGATGTGAAGCCGAGGGCTTCCATGCGGGGTCCACCGATACCGACAAAGCGCGCATCAGGATGGGTCTTTTGCAGCGCAGCCATTAAACCTGCACCTAAAATATCGCCCGAGAGTTCTCCGGCAACCATGGCAAACACTAATGGAGTTTTATTGCTCATAAACCAATCACGTCTGATGAAATAATACAAAAGGGCATAAAAATGCCCTTTTGTTTGTCAGGTGATCATCAAGCTAGCGAATAATGCCGCGACTCGATGACCTTACAAACTCAAGCAGCAATGTCACTTGTTCATCGTCCTGAGCTGCCTCAGCTAATGCTTCAATCGCTTCTTCTACCGTTAAGCTACTACGGTAGAGGGTTTTATAAGCACGACGCACGGCCAACTGGCTCTCTTTAGAGAAACCACGGCGCTTCATACCTTCGCTGTTTAAACCACGTGGAATTGTTGGTTGACCCGCTGCCATCACAAAGGGAGGCACATCCTGCAGCACTAAAGAACAACCCGCTGTAAACGCATGAGCACCGATATGCACAAACTGATGCACCCCGGTCATGCCGCCTAAAATTGCCCAGTCACCCACATGCACGTGACCTGCAATCGATGCGTTGTTCGCCATGATCACATTGTCGCCAACGACACAGTCATGGGCAATATGCACATAGTTCATAAATAGGTTATTCGACCCGATACGGGTCTCGCTATTATCTTGAACGGTACCGCGGTGAATGGTCACATTTTCACGGATGACATTATTGTCGCCAATGACAAGTCGTGTCGGCTCATCAGCATACTTTTTGTCTTGGCACTCTTCGCCAACAGAGGCAAATTGAAAAATGCGATTACCTTTGCCGATAATCGTTGGGCCTTTTACCACGACGTGGGAACTCAACCAACAATCATCACCAATTTCGACGCCTGCACCGATATAGGTCCAAGGGCCAATAGTGACGTTATTGCCAATTTTCGCTTCGGGATGCACAAACGCTAATGTATCTATCACTGGCTAATCTCTCTGCGGGCACACATGATTTCAGCGGAACAAACCACTTCACCATCCACTTTGGCCTCACCGTAAAAGACGCCAATCCCGCGGCGCTCTTTAATCATTTTGACATCAAAATGAATTTGATCGCCTGGCTCAACCACACGTCTAAAACGCGCATTGTCGATACCGGCAAAGTAATACAACACGCCTGGTGGTGGCACATCACTGCTCATCGTTTTAAAGGCTAACAAGCCCGTTGCCTGTGCCATCGCTTCTAAAATAAGCACACCTGGCATAACAGGTTGTACCGGGAAATGTCCCTGAAAAAATGGCTCATTGATTGAAACGTTTTTGATCGCCTGCAGACTCACACCTGGTGTGTAATCCAGCACACGATCGATCAATAGGAATGGATATCTATGGGGTAGATATTTAAGTATTTCTGTAATATCCATAGTGTTCATTTGATTTGACACGAACCGAGTTCCTCAAATTGCCTTGGTGCAATTAATCTGGTGTTTTTGAATTTTTTTCCAACGTTTTAACACGCTGGAACAGTTCATCTAATTGACGGAAACGAACTGTATTTTTACGCCAAAGCTTATTGTCCATGGCCACTGTGGCAGATGAGTATAAACCGGGCTTACGCATAGTCGTGGTGATATTGGTCCCCCCAGACACATGCACACCATCGGCAATACTCAAATGACCGGCGATCGCGCAATTTCCGCCTATGATACAATTTTTACCAATAGTGACACTGCCTGCGACACACGAACTGCCTGCAATAGCCGTATTTTCACCGATAATATCGTTATGGGCAATTTGCACTTGGTTATCAATAATCACACCATCATGGATCTCTGTATGACCTAAAGCGCCACGATCCACCGTTGAACTCGCACCAATCTCAACTCGGTCACCAATACGTACGCCACCTGTCTGCGGAATTTTAATCCACTGACCGCGCTCGTTAGCATAACCAAAACCATCTGAGCCTAATACCGCACCCGAATGGATAATACAATCCTGTCCTAAATGCACATTGTGATAGACAGTGACATTAGCCCACAAACGTGTTTTTGAGCCAATAATGACATCTTGTCCCAGCACAACACCCGCACCTATTTGTACATTTTCACCTAAAATGACATTCGCACCAATCACAGCATTCGCACCAATCGCGACACCTTCACCTAAATGGGCTGAAGGATCAATTTGGGCCGAAGGATGGATACCCTCAGCCGCTTTGGGCGTAGTGTCCAAATACTGCGCAACACGGGCAAAACCGACATAAGGATCTTTTACAATTAACGCAGTACCTTGATAATTCTGCGCATCATTAGCTGACAATAACACCGCACTCGCTTGAGTTGCCTCAAGCTGAGAGCGGTATTTACTGTTGGCTAAAAAAGAGATTTGACCCGCTTTGGCATGTTCTAAGGTCGCCACACTATTAATTGTTAGCGTTTCGTCGCCTTGAATATCACCATCTAACAACAGGCATAGCTCTTTTAAAGTCACACTATTCATCGATTACTTGCCTTTGCTTAACGCTTCAACCACTTTGCCACTGATGTCAGCGTTAGGCTTAACATAAATGACTGCACCACGTTGAAGAACCAAATCATATTGATTTTTTTCAGCGATAGTGTCGATGGCTGCTTGCACTTTAACTAACAGTTTATTTTGCTCTTCACCTTGGCGACGACGCAGGTCTTCGTCCAATGCTTTGCCTTTTAACTGGTATTCAGATTTTAGCGACTCCATTTTACGAACCAGTTCCGTTTTTTGCGTGTCGTTCATTAACGCACCGTCACGTTGCTGCTTCTCCATAAGGGAGCGCATTTCATCCTGCATTTTTTGCACTGCAGCCATGCGATCACCAAACTCTTTCTTCAAAGATTGAGAGATCTGTTCACGCTGTGGCAACTGTTCAAATACAGCGCCCATATCCACTACAGCAATTTTCTCAGCATGTGCCACTAACGGCGCGCCTAACAAAACTAACGTCATCAACGCGCAATTTACCATCTTATTCAAAATAAACTCCTTGTTACCTTGTTATTGTCAGCAAAACTTGCCGAGTGTATGCCTTTTAAAAAGTTTTGCCAATATTGAAAGAGAAGATCTCTGTTTGGTCACCTTCATATTCTTTTAGCGGCCACGCCAAGCTAAACACCATAGGGCCCATAGGTGATAACCATTGCACACTCAAACCCCAAGAGGCCCGCAGGCGTGCTGGATCACTATAGTCTTCTAACTTAGCAAACTCTTCCGCTGGAAGTGTTTGATATGATTCATAATCAAACTCAGTATCCCAGACGTTACCCGCATCAACGAAGAAGCTAGTACGTATGGAGTTAGTGTAAGCCTCATCCAAGAATGGGGTTGGTACAATCAACTCCATGCTCGCTGTGGCGAGCGCGTTACCCCCGATAGAGCGGCCAGAACTGACTTGGATGCTATTAGGGTCACCCGGCAAACTACAACTATCACCCGATGGATCGGGTGAGCAAGGCTCACTTCCTCGGAAAAGATAGAATGAACGCGGTCCCACTGAGTTCGACTTAAAGCCACGTAGCGAGCTACTACCGCCTGAGTAATAGTTTTCCCAGAATGGCAGAATTTGGTCGTTATCATTAAATTGACCATAACCGTTACCGTAACCTAATCGACCACGGGCCAATAGCACAACGCTATGACTGCGGTTAACAGGGAAATAGTAGTTAGTGTCAAAGTCTGTCTTAAAGTACTGTAAATCAGATCCTGGCGAAGTCATTTTACCGTTCAAACGCTGGGACGAGCCATCTGTTGGAAAAGTGCCACGGTTCAGGGTGCTGCGCGACCAGCCAAGACTGAGTTCGAAGTTATCGAAACTTAAGTCGGCATTAGGATCATCATCACGGTAAATGTTATAAAAACGCAGTGCCTGCTCATAGGCTGAGATCTCAGAAATCGTGTTGTGACGATAACCGATACCCCCATTAATACGGTTAAATTCGTTAATCGGGAAACCCGAGTTAAGCGCCACACCGTAAGAACTGTTTTTATAGCGTTCTAAGTTAGCTTCATTGGCATCAAACTCACTCCAATAAACGCTTCCCCCTAAACTCACGCCGTCTTTTGTCCAGTACGGATCGGTATAGGTTAAATTAACGTTTTTAGAGTACTTGTTGGTGCTCAAGCTAACCCCAGCCTGATTACCTGTGCCTAAGAAGTTATTTTGCTGTACGCCAAACTGTAAGCTAAGGCCTGATTCTGTACCATAACCAACACCGGCGTTGAATGAGCCCGATGGCTGCTCTTTGACTTTAACGGCGACATCGACGAGATCATCCGTGCCTGGCACTTGAATCGTTTCAGTATCTACGGTTTCAAAGAAACCCAAACGGTTAAGACGCGCTTTAGATTGCTCAATTTGCGCGGAGTTTAACCAAGCGCCTTCCATTTGGCGTAATTCTCGGCGCAAGACTTCATCTTTCGTCACCGTATTACCCGTGAAGTTAATCGCCCGTACGTAAACACGTTTACCTGGTTTAATATTGATATTTAAGGTGACTTCTTTCGTCTTATCATCAATTTCAGGATACGTTTTCACTTCTGGATAAGCATAACCAAACCGGCCTAAATATTTACTGTACATGTCTTCAGTGAACGTCACATCGCCACCGTTGTACATATCACCGGCTTTGATCGGCAGAATTGATTTCATCAATTCTTCACGGCCCATCAAATCGCCTGTCAAATTCACGTCTTTAACTTTATATTTCTCACCTTCATTAACATTGATGGTGATATATAAACCTTTACGGTCAGGCGTCATGGCCACTTGAGTCGAAGTCACTTCGAAGCGGATATAACCTTTATTGTGGTAGTAGGTTTTGATAGTCTCGAGATCGGCCTGCAGTTTTTGCTTCTGATAACGACGTTCACCAAACAGATCCCACCAAGCCACATAATCTTTAAGTTCCAACATGCCGATCAATTCGGCATCGGTGAACTCTTTGTTACCGACTACGTTAATTTGGCGGATTTCGGCCGCTAAACCTTCGGTAAATTTAAATTTAAGCTCAACCCGATTGCGGGGTAAATTGATCAGCTGCGCTTCCACTTTCGCGCCATATTTACCGACGCCGTAGTAGAAGTCCTGCAGACCCTTTTCGATACCGGTCAGCATAGTGCGATCGAGCGATTCACCAATTTTAACGCCAGAACCGTCCAGACTTTCCTGTAACTGTTCGTCTTTAATATCTTTGTTGCCATCAAATGTCACGGCACTAATAGTCGGACGCTCAGTGACTTTCACCACTAATACGCCGCCATCTCGGCTTACGGAGACATTTTCAAAGTTAGTCGATGCATACAAGCTTTTAATGGCTTGCTGAATTCTTAACTGGTCAACAGTATCACCTACTTTTACTGGTAAGCTTAACAAGGCAGCACCGAGGGCAACTCGTTGCAAACCTTCAACTTGGATGTCGGTCACTTCAAACGGTTGGAAAGTATCAGCCAACACAGTCCCTGAAAACGACGCACCGACGAATAACATCGAGGCAAAAAGTTTATTCAATCTCATAGAGCACTTCTAATTATTAGTCTGTCCTTGCTCAGAGTCGGGCAAAATCATTGAAGAGCGCTATACCCATCAACATCAGCAGCATTGCTGCTCCAAATCTGAATCCTATTTCCTGCACCTTTTCAGGCACAGGTTTACCAGTTATTACTTCAATAAAGTAATACAGCAGGTGTCCCCCATCGAGCACAGGTAAAGGCAGCAAGTTAATGATGCCTAAATTGACGCTGATGAGCGCGAGGAACCCGAGAAAATAGACCAAGCCATAGTTTGCACTATTGCCCGCACCCTGTGCGATCGAAATGGGTCCACTCAGGTTTTTCACCGACACATCGCCGGTAAATAATTTGCCAATCATCTTAAAGCTCACAGCAACAAGTTGCCATGTTTTATCCGCTGCGATGCCGAAAGAATCGATTGGTCCATATTCAAGTTGCAAACGCATATTGTCGGGCCATTGCGCTTGAGTTGGACTCACCCCAAGCATACCAACCTCTTGACCAGTTGCGCTTTTATTGCTTAATGGTGTCACTACCACATCAAACGGTTCGCCATTGCGACGCACAGTTAAACTCACTGGCACATTGGCAGAATGTTGAATAATGTCAACTAAAGCCTGCCAATCAGTATAATTTTTACCATTTATCGCAACTAAGGTGTCACCGACTTTTAGCGCACTATTCGCCGCGGCACTGTCAGGACTTATCGCGGCAATGGTAGGGATGATTTCGGGACGATAAATCCCCAAGCCTAATGCTGTAATTGGGGATTCTTTTTCAGGATCAAAACGCCAATTACGCGTATCTAAGGTATAAGACCGCGCACTGGAATCTAAACCTTGCAAACCATTTAATGGCGTGAGCGATACACTTAAGCTGTCATCACCTATGTGGCCGACTAAAGCTAAATTCACTTCTTCCCAGTTGCGCACAGCCTGACCGGAAATGGCCGTTATTTGCATTGGCTCTGTGATTTGAATTTGCGCTGCAGCCGTCCCTGGTGTCGTCGAAGTGATCACGGGCTTAAGTGATGGCACGCCAATCAAGTACATAAAATACAGGGCAACGATAGCAAAAATAAAGTTAGCAATCGGTCCTGCGGCCACAATCGCGATGCGTTGCCATACACTTTTACGATTGAAGGCTTGATCTTTTAATTCATCGGCAACGTCTTCAACTCGTTCATCGAGCATTTTGACATAGCCGCCAAGGGGGATCATGGCTAACACGTATTCAGTGCCGTCTTGACCGACACGACGCCAAATCGCCTTACCAAAACCAATGGAGAAACGTTCAACCTTCACGCCACAACGGCGTGCAACATAGAAATGACCGTATTCGTGGGCGGTAATTAACAATCCTAGCGCCACAATGAAAGAACCTAAGTTCCAGAAAAAATCTAACATCACACTCCTTATGCCATTGGTAAGTCGGTATTAATTGTCAAAAATCAAGCGATCTTCGCTAAGGTCTCACGCGCATAGACGCGGGTTTGCGCATCTAAGGCTAAAATATCTTCGAGGCTGCCCATAGGGCGTTTAGGCACAGTGACTAAACAAGCTTCATTCACTTTGGCTATTTGCGTAAAGCCGATTTGCCCCTGCAAGAACGCTTCAACGGCTACCTCATTGGCAGCATTTAACACCGTTGTCGCCTCTTGCCCTTGGGCGCACGCCTCCATTGCCAGAGCCAAACAGGGAAAACGTTCAAAATCAGGTTCAAAAAAGCTTAACTGTCCGACTTTGAAAAAATCTAAAGGTTCAACACCCGAATGAATTCTTTGCGGATAAGCCATGCAATGGGCAATCGGTGTGCGCATATCTGGATTACCCATCTGCGCGACCACTGAACCATCGCGGTACTGCACCATAGAGTGAATAACGCTCTGCGGATGGATAACCACTTTCAGTTGTTCAGCCTGAGTGTTAAACAACCAGCGCGCCTCAATAAACTCTAAGCCCTTATTCATCATAGTGGCGGAGTCGACTGAGATTTTAGGCCCCATGGACCAATTAGGATGCTTACAGGCTTGGGCAGGCGTCATGGCTGCCAGTGTCGCAAGATCTGACCGCAGGAAAGGTCCACCTGAACCGGTTAACAAAATCTGGGAAATACCCGACGCCGCTAAATCACAACGGCCGAGATTAGCCTGCACGTCTAAGGGTAAGCATTGAAAGATAGCATTATGCTCACTGTCCACGGGCAAGAGCACAGCGCCAGAGCGTTGAGTCGCCTCAATAAACAACTCACCCGACATCACTAACGCTTCTTTATTGGCCAGCAATACCCGCTTACCAGCCTTCACAGCTTCAAGCGTGGGAACGAGCCCTGCCGCCCCGACAATCGCTGCCATCACGGTATCCACTTCGGCAGCCGTCACTAAACCGAGTAAATCGCTCATGCCAGTCGTGACTTGGATATTGAGCCCTGCGGGTAAAACAGCGCGTAACTGTTTAGCTGCCGCTTCATCCACCATATGCGCCACTTTCGGTTGATGGGCGACACACAAAGCCAGCATCTTATCAACGCTCGAATTAGCCACCAATCCATAGACGCGGTAAGCCAATGGATTAGCCGACATCACGCTTAAGGTACTCGCACCAATTGAACCGGTCGCACCCAAAATAACCATATTTTGCATAGTTTTACATCCAGAATGCGATATAGATAAGGGTAAACACCGGCAAGGCTGCGGTCAGGCTGTCGATGCGGTCGAGCACGCCGCCGTGACCAGGCAAAATAGTACCCGAATCTTTAATGCAGGCAGCACGCTTAAACATACTTTCAGATAAATCTCCCAGTGCTGAAACGAGTGCCACAAATAAAGTCACTGCCACCACTAGACCCAATTCTTGCTCTGGCGAATAATACATCACCCCCGCAACCACTAGCATAGTCGTCACTAAACCGCCGAGTAAGCCCTCAAGCGTTTTAGCGGGGCTCACCGCGGGAATCAGTTTTGTTTTACCTATCGCCTTACCAACAAAGTAAGCACCAGAATCAGCCGCCCACACAATTAACATCACCAATAGCACTAACACGGGGCCAAAATAGGGTGAAGCGTGCGAGCTTACGGATTTGAGCGCGATCAGGGCGACAAAACAAGGCACTAAAGTTAACTGCCCAAACATGGACTTAAACATAGGATTCTTTTGCCATAATTTTGCACTTTTAGGATATGTTGTCACTAATAATAGTGATGCTAACCACCAGAGTGCCCCGATATAGAGAATGGCCAAATAAATAGGATGTAGCTGATGGTTTAACCAAACAGCATCGATTGGCACTATCAGATTAATTGCCACCAACAAGATACCGACGGTACAGGTAAAGCTCCATTGGGTAACAT